>DUQP01000047.1 GCA_012837735.1 Bacillota bacterium | reverse complement strand
GTTGGCGGCGCTGGCCGGCGTCCAGCCCCGCCTGATTGCCGGCGAACGGGGGCGGTTGGATCCGGAACTGGTGGAGCGGGCTCTGCGGGCACCCAACATCCATTTTCCCCGTCCCAGCTTGCTATGTCTGGAAAACACCCACAACCGTGGCGGGGGCACGGTGATGGATTGCGAAACCATGCAGGCCCTGGTGGAGCTGGCCCATGACCACGGTTTAACCGTGCATCTGGATGGGGCCCGCATCTTCAATGCCGCCTGTTTTTTGGGAACCGACGTGCGGGACCTGACGGCCGGGGTGGATTCGATCATGTTTTGCCTTTCCAAGGGCCTGTGTGCGCCGATCGGGTCACTGTTGGTGGGTTCGCGCCCGTTCATTGCCCGCGCGCGCAAGATGCGCAAGCTACTGGGGGGCGGCATGCGACAGGCGGGTGTGGTGGCGGCAGCCGGGATCGTAGCGCTGAACGAGTTGGTAGACAGGCTGTCGGAAGATCACACCAACGCCCGTCGTTTGGCACAGGGATTGGCGGAGATCGCTGGTTTGCAGAGCGACCCGCAGCAGGTACAGACCAACATCGTCTTATGTCAGGTCACCGATCCCGAATGGGACGGCCCGGCGCTGGCGGAGTGCCTGGCCGGAGCCGGGGTGCTGGTAAACGCTTTTGGCCCGGACCAATTACGCTTTGTCACCCATTATGATGTGGGGGCCGCCGATATTGAACGGGCCCTGAACATTATCCGCGGTGTCTTGGGATAGAGAGGGTGGTACGGGTGGAACAGGATCTCTTCCATCTCCAAGAGGAGCAGCAAAAACAACGGGAGGCTCCTCTGGCGGTACGAATGCGGCCGCGGGATTTGAATGAGTTCCACGGACAAACGGCCATTTTAGCGCCGGGCAAACCACTGCACAAGATCGTGACCGGGGATTTGCCGATTTCGGTCATCCTGTATGGGCCTCCGGGGACAGGCAAGACGACCTTAGCACGCTTGATCGCTCGCCGCACAGCGGCAGCCTTTGTACAATTGAATGCCGTTAACTCCGGCGTGGCGGATATCCGCCGCGTGGTGAAAGACGCCCGGGACCGGCGAGGACTTTATGGGCAGCGCACGATTGTGTTTATCGACGAGTTGCATCGCTTCAACAGAGCGCAGCAGGACGCGTTGTTGCCATTTGTGGAGGACGGCACTGTCACGCTCATCGGTGCTACAACGGAAAACCCGTTTTATGCTGTGAACGCCCCGCTGGTGTCGCGGGCGCGCGTGTTCGAGTTCGTGCCCTTAAATGAAGACGAGCTGACGGCGGTGGTCAAGGCGGCTTTGGCGGACGAGCGGGGATTACCAGAGATCGTTTGTCCTCCGTCGGCCCTGGCGGAGTTGGTCCGTTTGGCAGACGGGGATGCCCGGCGGGCGCTGAATATCCTGGAATTGTCCGCTGCCCTGGCCCCGGATCGGGTTTTGACGGTGGCAGGGGTCCAAGCAGCTGCCCAAAGGCGCTATTTGCTTTATGACAGGGCGGGTGATCAGCACTACGATACCATTTCGGCGTTTATCAAGAGTTTGCGCGGTTCTGATCCTGATGCCGCGCTGCATTATTTGGCGCGTATGTTGGAGGCCGGGGAAGACCCGCTTTATATCGCGCGTCGTTTGATTGTGCACGCCAGTGAGGACGTCGGCCTGGCAGACCCCCGCGCTTTGTCCGTAGCGGTTTCTGCTTGCCAGGCGGTGGAAATGGTCGGTCTGCCGGAAGGACGCCTGGCTTTGGCGCAAGCCGCTCTTTATATTGCCACCGCACCCAAGAGCAATGCCGTCTGCACGGCGATTGATGCTGCCCGGCGGGACATCCAGCAGGGCAAGGGCGGGTCTGTGCCACCGCACCTGCGGAACCCGGCCAATCCGGCCGCCGCCAGACAGCTCGGTCACGGGCAGGGTTACAAATACCCGCATGATTACCCGGGGAACTTTGTCCCCCAGTCTTACCTGCCGGACGATATGGCGGGTTCCCTTTATTATCAACCGACGGATAATGGGTACGAGCGGAAAATCAGAAGGCGGTTACAAGATTGGCGCCAAAAAGGGGGTTGACTGGCACTGGCAACGCGTGTTACTATTACTTAAATCTGAGTATATCAATCGGAATAATAGCATTTAGTCGCGCGGCGGGAGGCAGGTGGTTTGCGTGCGGCTATCCACAAAGGGTCGGTATGGCGTGAAGGCGTTGGTGGAACTGGCTTTGCAGCAACAAGACGCCCCGGTGGCTTTACACACGATTGCGAAACGACAAGGGCTATCTGAAAGCTATTTGGAACAATTGATGGGTCCGTTGCGGAAAGCGGGTCTGGTGCGAAGTGTGCGCGGTGCTCAAGGCGGCTATAGCCTTGGTCGGGACCCGAGCGAAATTACTGTTGGTGATATCCTGCGTGTTTTGGAGGGCCCGTTGGCGCCCACAGATTGTGTCGGTGAGGCGGAGTTCGAACATTGCGGGCGGGCAGAAGGTTGTATCACGCGCAGTGTCTGGTTACGGGTACGGGATAGTATCGAAGATGTGGTAGACTCCATTACCCTGGCGGATCTTTGTGCGGAGGCGCGCGGGGAAAAGGACTGACAAGGAGTTGAGGCCGGTGCGGAGAGTATATCTGGACAATGCGGCCACTACGCGGGTGGCGCCGGAAGTCGTGGAAGTAGTGGTAGCATATATGCAGGACAAATATGGTAATCCCTCCAGTGTGCATGAATTCGGCCGCACCGTGCGGCGTTCGTTGCAGACGGCCCGGCAACAGGTGGCGGAGTTGATTAATGCCAATTGTCCAGGGGAGATTTATTTCACCGGCAGTGGTACGGAAGCCGATAACCTGGCGATCAAGGGTATTGTGTTGAATGGTGAGGGGAAACGCCATATCATCACTTCCGCCGTTGAGCACCACGCCATCCTCCACACCTGCGAGGATTTAGAAGAGAATCACGGTTGCCGGGTGACGTATTTGCCTGTGAATGGTTACGGGATGGTCGATCCCGCTTCAGTGCGGGAGGCCATCGCTGATGATACCGCTCTGGTGTCAATCATGTATGCCAATAACGAGGTCGGTACGATCCAGCCCATCCGGGAGATTGCCGCCATTTGCCGGGAAAAGGGGGTGCTGATGCACACCGATGCCGTACAGGGGGTCGGGCAGTTGCCGATCGATGTGCAGGCGGATGGCGTGGACATGCTGACATTGTCGGCCCATAAAATCTATGGGCCGAAGGGAGTCGGTGCGCTCTATGTGCGGAGCGGCGTAAAGATCCGACCGATCATCCACGGCGGTGGCCAGGAGCGTGGTCTGCGTTCCGGCACGGAGGGCATTCCGGCCATCATGGGCCTGGGCAAGGCTGCGGAGTTGGCCCGGTTGCGGCTGCCGGAGTATGGGGAACGGCTGACAAGGTTGCGTGATCGTCTGATTACAGGTCTGTTGGAGCGCGTCCCGTATTCCTGTTTGAACGGACACCCGGTGAAGCGTTTGCCGGCCAATGCCAACATTAGTTTTTCGTCGGTGGAAGGGGAAGCTTTGCTATTGGACCTGGACTTGCACGGCATTGCTGCCTCCAGCGGCTCTGCCTGTAGTTCTGGTTCGGAAGCGCCTTCGCATGTTTTGACAGCTATGGGGGTTTCGGTGGAGGAGGCGCGCGGTTCCGTGCGTCTGACGTTGGGTCTGGAAACAAGTGCTGAAGACATCGATTATACCATTGATACGCTGGCGGCAGTTGTGGAACGTTTGCGGGCATTCTCGCCGCTAGGCGAAAAGGGGGCGCAACATGTATAACGATATCGTGATTGATCATTTCACAAATCCGCGCAACACCGGTGAGTTGGCTGATGCGGATGGTTCCGGTAAGGTTGGTAGCCCGACCTGCGGAGATATCATGATGGTCACTATCAAAGTGGCTGATAACCGCATCCAGGATGTCAAGTTCAAGACCTTTGGCTGCGGTGCCGCGATTGCCTCCGGCAGCATGTTAACGGAGATGGTAAAGGGCAAGACTATTACCGAAGCGCTCCAAATCACGGATGCCATGGTGGCAGAAGCCCTGGGCGGTCTCCCGGAGCCGAAGTTGCATTGTTCGAACCTGGCTGCCAGCGCCCTGCACGAGGCGATCAAGGATTATCAGGCTAAGCAAAACGGGTGATGACGTGAGCAAAGTGGCAGTGGGCATGAGCGGTGGCGTTGATAGTTCGGTCGCTGCCGCTTTGTTATTGGAACAGGGGTATACTGTCAAAGGAGTGACGATGCGCTTCCCGTCTGGGATGGGCCCGGTCGGGGTGGCCGAAAAAGCCGCCCAAGTGGCTGAGAAACTGGGCATTCCTCACCAGGTGATTGATGTGGGGGAAGCTTTTCGCACCCGGGTAATAGATTATTTTGTGCGCGAGTATAGCCAGGGCCGGACTCCCAACCCCTGTTTGGCGTGTAACACCTACATCAAATTCGGTGCTTTGTGGGCACAAGTGCGCCGGATGGGGATCAGGCGGCTGGCCACCGGCCACTATGTGCGGCGGGAATGGCATCCGGGGCGGAGCCGTTACCTGTTGCGGCGGGGTGCCGATGCCGGTAAAGACCAGAGCTATGTACTGTATGGGTTGTCGCAAAGCCAACTGGCCGGGGCTCTGTTTCCCCTGGGCGAACTCTCGAAAACAGAGGTGCGCCGGTTAGCGGCCACCCTCGCGCTGCCTGTCCAGGCGAGCGAAAGCCAGGAGATTTGCTTTGTGAAAGGGGACTACCGGGAGTTTTTGCAAAAAATTGCTCCCGGAATCGCCCAGCCCGGGCCCATCCTTGACATGGCCGGCAATGAACTGGGAACGCACCGGGGCCTGTCCTTCTATACGATCGGGCAACGCCGTGGACTGGGCCTAGCGGCCGGGCAACCGCTTTATGTGGTGGGATTGGATGCTGGCCAAAATGCGGTCATCGTCGGGCCGGCGAAAGACTTGTTGCAGGATGCCCTGATTGCGCGGGATGTGAATTGGATCCTATTCCAGGACCTGACGGGCACCTGCCATGTCCAGGCGCAGATTCGCTACAACGGGCGGCCGGCTGGCGCAAAGGTGTCCCGATTGGATGCTGAGCGGGTGTTGGTGAAGTTTGAGCAGCCACAGCGGGCCATTACCCCTGGCCAAGCGGTTGTTTTTTATCAAGGAGACTTGGTGGTCGGGGGAGGGGTGATCGATGTGGTTGGGGAAGCATAAGACATTTGCGGTATGATTTGCACATGTGTCCGGCAGGGGCGCATTTTTTTTTTGCCCTGGGAAAGACTAATTTCGCCGCTTGGCTATTCCTGTTGGGGGTGTGTTGGGGTGCGGCGCAAGGAACTGATCGGGCGGCGGGTTGTCGACCTGGAAACGGGTACGGAGGTCGGCATAGTGAGAGAGTTAATCATTGATTCCAGCCTGAGGCGGATGACAGGTCTGCTGGTGGAAGTGCCGGCGGCGGGGGGAGTGGCTGCTTTATCATTGCGATCTGTGTTCGCGTTAGAAAACGACACGGTCACGATTCGCTCTTTTCAAGATCTACAGGTACCGCAGGGTAGAGAAGTGAACGGGGCAAAGCACCTTTGTCGGCAGCTGATTGGCAGGCGGGTGCTGACTCCGGATGGCCGGGAGTGCGGGGTGGTGGAGGATTTAGTCGTCGACCCCTTCAGCGGGGATTTGGCTGGATACGAGTTGTCCGCAGGGTTGATCAGCGATATCCTGGAAGGCCGCAAAATGTTGCCAGCCGGAGAAATTACATTCTTAGGACGGGATGTAATCATCACAAAACCGTTCGATGAGTTGTGAGGAGGGGGAGAATGTTAGTCTGTCCGGTTTGCCATGGCCACACGATTGGCAAGGTGGGGGCGAACCGATTCTATTGTCGCGAATGTTGTTTGGAATTTTCGGAATCACGGCGGGGTTTGCAGGCTTACCGCCTCGATGACGAAGGCGAGTTGGTACAGCTGGACCGGGATGAGTGGGAGGAATATGCCCATTCGTCAGCGCCGTTGTAGGGGGGTGGGAATTGTTGTTTCCTAGGGGTTTCTGGAGTGTGCTGTTTCTGGGCGGCATTTTGGGGATCATGATGGCAGCCATGTTTTTGCGACCGGACATTCGGTCCCGCACCGGGCAACAGGTTTGGCAAAGTAGCCGCCGCTTAACAGGTAAGGCCGGGCGCTTTATCGGTCGGCAGGGGGCCGAAATGGGCCGGGTCTGGCAACGGGTGCGTAAACGGCCGCTCTTGCATTAAAGTGAACGAGTGGTTGAGCAAACGCTGGGGCAGGGTCCTATTGTTGGGTGCCCTGGCCCTGACCACAATTGTTTTCCTGTATTCCACCCGGGCGGTTCTACCGCCCTTTCTCCTTGCCTTTGTAATCGCTTACGTCCTATCGCCGCCGGTAGACTATTTGACCAGATGGCGTTTCCGGCGACCCTTTGCCATCTTGACGGTTTATGCGCTGCTGATTATGGCCGTGGCTGTGATCATTTTTTTCCTGGTCCCGAGTCTGATTTCGGAATTGAATCGCCTGGCTCGCGCCCTTCCCACTTACACCGAACAGGTACGGGATTGGGCGGAAGCGATCCAGGCCTTGCCTCGCCGGGCGCCTTTGCCGGAGAGCCTGCAGGTGGCCTACACTGAGACCATTCAGGAACTGGAGGACACATTGCTGCAGATCACGGAGGGGGCGGCGAAATCCCTATTGGGTGCACTTTCCGGAGCGTTTTCTTTAATCCTTTCCCCCTTTTTGGCTTACTACCTGATCTTAGACGAAGAGCGTTTAAAACAGGCGGCCATTTCAGTCATTCCGGCTGGTCTGCGCGGCCAGATTCTGGAATTGGTGGGAGAGGTAAATGGTGTGTTAGGCGGGTTCTTGCGCGGGCAGGCTTTGCTGGCCGGCATTATTTTCCTGGCGGTGGCGGCTGGCCTGATGTTTTTGCAGATGCGTTTTGTGTTGGTGCTCAGCCTGTTGGCCGGGATCGGCGAGTTCATCCCCTATTTTGGGCCTTTGCTGAGCGCTATTCCGGCGGTAGCGATCGCTTTCGTGCAATCGCCCTGGCTGGCCCTGAAGGTGGTGATCTTGTTCGTGGTCGTGCAGCAGCTGGAGGGAGCGGTGCTGGCGCCGCGCATTCTCGGTGCCAGGGTCGGTTTGCACCCATTGGCGGTGATCTTTGCCCTCCTGGCCGGCGGCTATTTGCTGGGGTTCTGGGGGTTGGTGTTTGCGGTGCCGATTGCCGGCACTCTCAGGGTGGTATTGGCCTTTCTCCTAGAACGTCTGACCAGCCCCCCAGATTGACAAGCCCTTGGTGGGTCGGCTATAATCTAACAAAATTCTACCAGTGAAAAGGCCAAAAAAAAGGGGGGGGCTTGATGCGGGGGAATGAGATCAGGCAGAAGTTTTTGGACTTCTTCGCTAGCAAGGGCCATCAGATTGTGGACAGCTCTTCCCTTGTGCCGCACGGTGACCCGACGTTGCTTTTTACCAATGCCGGCATGGTGCAGTTCAAAGACGTCTTTTTGGGATTGGACAAGCGGCCCTACCGGCGGGCAGCGACTGCACAAAAATGCGTGCGGGCCGGTGGCAAACATAATGACCTGGATCAAGTAGGTCGCACCGCCCGGCACCACACGTTTTTTGAGATGCTGGGCAATTTTTCTTTCGGCGACTATTTCAAATCTGAGACAATTAAATATGCTTGGGAGTTTTTGACCAGGGAATTGGGCTTGCCCGTAGAGCAGCTGTGGGCGACGGTGTATCAAGACGATGACGAGGCACTGGAATTATGGGTTGCTCTCACACCTTTAGAGCGTTCCCGGGTGATTAAATTGGGCGCCGAAGACAACTTCTGGGCGATGGGCGATACCGGTCCCTGCGGACCCTGCAGTGAGATTATCTTCGATCGTGGCGAGCAATACCGTTGCCAGGCCCCCGAATGCGGGATCGGCAAATGTGACTGTGACCGCTGGCTGGAGTTATGGAATCTGGTGTTCATGCAATTCGAGCGCGACAACGACGGTAACATGGCACCATTGCCCAGGCCGAGCATCGACACCGGCTTGGGATTGGAGCGGATTGCTTCCGTCCTGCAAGGGGTGGACAGCAATTTCGATACGGATTTGCTTCGGCCACTGATTGATGCTGCCAGCCAGCTCGCTGGGCAACCGTACTATGGTGATGAACGGGGGTTTGGGCTGCGGGTGATCGCCGATCATGCTCGCTCCTGCACATTCCTGATCGCGGACGGGGTCCTGCCCAGCAATGAAGGACGCGGATACGTGTTGCGCCGCATCCTGCGCAGAGCGGTGCGGTTTGGACAAAGTTTAGGTATTGCAGGACCGTTCCTGCACAAGTTGGTGCCGGTGGTGGCCGATTTGATGGGTGAAGCATACCCGCAGCTGAACAGCGACCTGAAGCATATCGAGCAGGTGATCAGAGCCGAGGAGGAACGCTTCCGGCAGACGCTCAGCGATGGTTTGCGCATGGCTGACGAGATCATCGCTCGCACGAAAGCGGCCGGTATAAAGGTCATCAAGGGCAGCGACGCCTTCCTATTATATGATACATACGGTTTTCCCTTGGATCTGACTGAGGATGTGGCCGAATCCCATGGCCTGCAAGTGGATCGAGACGGCTTTGATGATGCCATGCAACAGCAGCGCGCCCGGGCCCGCGCGGCTAGGGCTGGCAGTGCAGATCGGGTCAGCTTGATCGCGGCGGCGGTGGCAGATTTTGAGCCGACGCTGTTTTGCGGGTACGAAGATCTTGCCCAAGAAGCGGTCGTGCGCGCGATTGTGGTGGACGGTGAACTGGTGGAGTCATTATCAGGTCAGGGTTGGTTGGTTTTGGACTGCACACCATTTTACGCTGAATCCGGTGGACAGGTGGCTGATACGGGCTGGCTGGAGACCAGCCAGGGGAGGTGCCAGGTCACGGATGTGCAGCGGTTACCAAATGGTGTGATTGTGCACCTGGTCCACGGTGAAAGGATGCCGGCGAACGGCAGCCGGGTGCAGGCGATCGTTGATGCTCCCCGCCGGTGGGCGATTGCCCGCAACCATACCGCTACTCATTTAGTGCATCAGGCTTTGCAACGCGTGCTGGGTACGCATGCCGAGCAGCGTGGCTCCCTGGTGGCGCCGGACAGGCTGAGGTTTGATTTTTCGCATTTCCAGGCCGTCACAAATGAAGAGTTGACACGGGTAGAAGCTTTGGTGAACGAGGCCATCCTGGCTGATTTAGCCGTCCAGGTTTACGAGACGAGCCATGCTGAGGCGCGGCGAGACGGGGTAGTGGCTCTGTTCGGTGAGAAGTATGGGGAGCGGGTGCGTGTGGTGGCGGTGGACGGTTTCAGCAAGGAACTGTGTGGTGGCACGCATGTAAGACACACCAGCCAGATTGGATTGTTCAAAATCATTTCCCAAGGCAGCATCGGTGCCGGTCTGCGCCGCCTGGAAGCTGTGACGGCGATGGGAGTATTGCAGGAATTGCAGACCGCCCAGGCTTGCTGTCAAGAAGCCGCTCAGGTTCTGCGTTGCCAACCGGGCGAATTGGCGGCCAAAGCGAGTGAGTTAGTAGAAAAGCTGTGTCAGACAGAAAATGAATTGCAGACATATCGGGATCGCATGGCTTCAGCTGAGGTGAGCGATCTGGTGGCGAAAATGCAGCAGGTGGGAGGAGTGCCGGTGATAGCCGGCCAGGTATCGGCGGTGGACCAGCAGGGGCTGCGCCGGATGTTGGATAAACTGCGGGATGAGGTTTCCTCTGCTGTGATCGTCCTGGGAGCGCCGAATGGGGAAAAGGTGAACCTGGTGGCGGCAGTCACGGAAGACTTAGTGAAAAAAGGATTGCACGCTGGCAGATTGGTCGGTGCTGTAGCCAGGTTGGTCGGCGGCGGCGGCGGCGGACGCCCCGATATGGCTCAAGCCGGTGGTCGCCTGCCCGGGGAGTTATCTAAGGCACTGCAGGCCGTGGCTGGTTTAGTTCAGGAAGAGCTGGAACGGGCCTGAATTGCCGCGGGTGGGCAGGAACCGGTGCGCGAGACGCGAATAAAATAGGTGACGCGCGACAAGGGGTGGTGTGGCTGATGGGCGAGTCGCATGAAAAGACCGTGATGTTTCAGGTGGAGCCCGAGAAGGAGTATCAGGCGCGCGAAATCTTGCATCTGGTGTATAATGCTTTGGTGGAAAAGGGCTACAGCCCGATCAACCAGATCGTGGGGTACTTGCTTTCAGGTGACCCGGCCTACATTACTAGCCATAAAAACGCCCGCAGTCTGGTGCGCAAATTGGAAAGGGACGAGATTTTGGAAGAGTTGGTCAAGGCCTACCTGGAAGGAAAATAGGTGGGCGTGAGACGGTGGTAGCGACCCCCGGAATGCCGGGGGTCGTTTAGCGTTCACATATGGAAAGGGGGCCTTCGCATGGAACTTTCACTGGCTGGCCAGGTGGCGATCGTCACCGGTGGCAGCCGCGGGATCGGACGCGAGATCGCCCTGGGCTTGGCCAGGGCGGGTGCGGATGTGGTGCCGGCGGCGCGCTCGCGGGACAAGTTGCAGGAGGTCGTGGCAGAGATTGAGGCGCTTGGGCGTCGCTCGCTGCTCATCCCCACGGACGTGAGCGATGGTGAGGCGATAAAGGATTTGTTCCAGCAGACCAAAGATGAGCTGGGCGTGCCACAGATCCTGGTCAACAACGCCGGTATTAGCCCACATTACAAGTCGACCCACAAAGTTAGCGATGCGGAATGGGATCAAGTGATTAACGTCAACTTGCGCGCTGTGTTTCTGGCTTCGCGGGAGATGGCCAATTACTTGATTGCGGCGGAAATACCGGGCAGTATCATCAATGTCGGGTCGGTGGGGAGTACGGTGGCCTTACCCCGGTTGGCTGCCTATTGCGCCGCGAAAGGCGGCCTGTTGCAGCTGACGAAAGTGTGTGCCATAGATTGGGTGAAATATGGGATCCGGGTGAATGCGGTGGCACCGGGGTTCGTGATTACAGACATGACGACCGGAATGCGTGCCAACGATCGGCTGCACCAGAACCTGATCGATCACACGCCTTTGGGGCGGTTGGCTGAACCTGAGGAGTTGGTCGGTCCGGTTGTTTTCTTGGCGTCGGGGGCGGCCAGCTACATCACAGGCGCTTTGTTGGCGGTCGACGGTGGGTGGACGGCGCTTTGAGTCTGCCCCAGGTCCCACTTGGCAACACGGGTTTGATGGTCAGCCGCTTCTGTTTCGGCACGCTCACGATCGGGCCTTGGCAGGCAAACTTGCCCTTGCCGGAGGGAGCGGCTTTGATTCGCAGGGCCCTGGAGGCGGGCGTCAATTTCATCGATACGGCGGAATTGTATCGGACGTATGATTATATTCGCCTGGCTCTAGGAGCATGGCCGGAGCCAGTGGTGATTGCCACCAAATCCTATGCCGTTAGCGCGCGACAGATGGAAGAGAGCCTGGCAGCTGCTCAGCGCGGTCTGAACCGGGATCAGGTCGAGGTATTCCTGTTGCACGAACAAGAGTCCGCCCTCACGTTGCGCGGTCATGGGGATGCGCTGCGGGTCCTGGTGCGGGCCAAAGAGCAGGGAATCATAAAGGCGATCGGCATCTCGACGCATTGTGTGGCGGGAGTGCGGGCGGCGATCACACACCCGGAGATCGATGTCATTCACCCGTTGGTGAATGTGGCCGGGCTGGGCATTGCCGATGGCACGCGGGAAGAAATGGTCCAGGCGATTAGCGAAGCCAGGGCAGTCGGTAAAGGGGTCTATCTGATGAAACCCCTGGGGGGTGGCAATTTGCTGCCCAGGGCTGTGGAAGCATTGCAGTACGCCGTTACTGCCCCAGCGGATGCGGTGGCGGTGGGAGTGAAAACGGCGGCGGAATTAGATTTCGACTTATCGTTTTTCCAGCCTGGCAAGCGGCCGGCGGCCCCGCCGATTACGGGCAAGCGTTTGCGGGTGGAACCATACTGCCGGGCCTGCGGCGAGTGTGGCAGAGCGTGTCCCACCGGGGCGATCGCAGTGCAAGGCGGCAGGGCAAAAGTGGATCACACCCGTTGTATATTATGCGGCTATTGTGCCGCTCGCTGTCCGGAGTTTTGTCTGCGGGTTTACTAGCCTGGGGGAAAAGAGGAAAAACTATGCGATATCTGGGAATTGATCTCGGTACGGTGCGCGTGGGAGTGGCCCTGAGCGATGAGACTGGTTTTTTGGCGCAAGGCCTGGAAGTGATCCCAGTCCGGGATGAAGCGCAATTGTTGGAGCGGGTGCGCCATTTGTGCCGGACGTATGCTGTGGAGAGAGTGGTGGTCGGTCTGCCCCGCAATATGGATGGCAGCCGGGGGCCAGCTGCCGAGCGCGCCGAGCGATTTGCGGCGTTGGTGGCGGAAGCCACCGGGTTGCCTGTCACGCTTTGGGATGAACGATTGACCACGGCGGCTGCTGAACGTAACATGGTATCTGCCGACTTAAGCCGTAAACGGAGACGACAAATAATCGACCGTGCGGCGGCTACCCTGATATTGCAGTCTTTCCTGGATGCCCAGGGGGCGCGTTGACACCCTCAGGGGGCTGTTGTAAAATGGAGTGGTTCAATCTGGCTAAAACATCCTTGGCTAAGGAGTGATATCGGTGGCGGAAGCGGAGAACAAGGTTATCCTGACTGATGAAGAGGGCGAGGAGCACGAGTTTACTCTGTTGGGAGTAATTGAAGTGGAGGGCAAGGAGTATGTGATCCTGGCCGCCGGCGAGGCTGCAGAGGAAGATGTGGAAGAGGCCATCATCCTGCGGCTGGAGAAGGACGCCGATGGCGATGACACCCTGGTGGAGATTGACGACGATGAGGAACTCGAAAGCGTGGTGGCAGCCTGGGAAGAGCTGGTGGAAGAAGAGTTGGATTGGGACGAAGAGTTGCAGTAAATAGGGGGGAAAGGAGTGACCCGAGGAGGACTGACCGTGGACAAAAGCTTCAAAGCCTGGCGGGTTCCCTTGCGGCGACGCCCGGCCTGGCTGTTCATTTTATTGGCGTTCGGGATCATTCTGTTTTTGGTCCTTTATTTCATCATGAGCGGCCTGGCTGCTCC
>DUQP01000046.1 GCA_012837735.1 Bacillota bacterium | reverse complement strand
GCACACAAAGAAGAATTCGGTCAACCGGAGCAAGTGCGGGCCCGCCATATCCTGGTGGACACAAAGCAGGAGGCGGACAATATCCGGGCTAAATTGGACTCCGGAGCCGACTTTGCGACACTGGCCCTGCAATATTCGAAAGATCAACAGACTAAGAACCGGGGTGGCGACCTGGGCTACTTCACGAAAGGCGAGATGATGCGCGAATTTGAGGAAGCGGCCTTCGCTTTGCAGCCGGGCGAAACCAGTGATCCGGTGGAAACGCTGTACGGTTACCATATCATCCGGGTTGAAGATCACAAACAGGCGGTCATCCCGCCTCTGGGCGATGTGCGCAACGAAGTGGAGCGCGCTGTGAAACGACAAAAAGCGCGACCGGTGGAGGAAGTGCTGCAGGAATTGCGGGCCGGCGTGGATGTGGATGTGCGCTGGGAACGCTATCAAATGTTGGAATAGCCCGCGGCGCTGGGCCGCGGGCATGGTCCTCAGCGTAGTTCCCCTTGCCGGGTTTCCTCCAACAGTTGAGCTAAAGCGGCCGGTTCCTGGACTGGCGCCAGGCACCGGTCGTCCAGGCAGAGGAAGGCCTGGGCATCCATCTCTGCTTCCCCGGCACGCAGGACAAGGTTATCTGCCAGGGATTGGCGGGCGGCCTCCCACAAAGGACGGGCCACGGTGGCCGGGTCACCCGTGATATTCAGCACCCGCCATGGTGTGAGGGCGACGGCGATGGCGCGCGCGAACTCGCTGGCCATGATGCCCCAATTGCCGTGTTCAGAAACGAAGGATTGCAAAGCGCGTTTGGCGGTTTCTGCGTATTTTTGCTCATCGGTGAGCGCGCTCAGCTCCAGCAGCCACAAAGCAGCAGCGGCGTTTTGGATCAAGTCGCGGCGGGGTCGGGCCAGCGCGCCCGGGGCAGCCGGGTCCGGGCGGTAGTCATAGAAACCGCCGCTGCGCGCTGGTAGCCAGGCGATCACGTAACGCGCTAATGCCTGGGCGCGTTCCAGCCAGACCGGTTCGGCTGTCTCCTGATATGCCTGATTGCAGGCCTGCCCCATGGCGGTGGCGTCCGCCAAGCCCCCATAAAGGCCCGGCTCTCCCCCGTGCCAGAAGTAATGGGCCATTCCGTAATTCTCCCGGTAACAGCGTTCCCACAGCTCTTTCAGAGTCGCCAATCCCATCTCCTGCCAGGAATTTTCACCGAACACCCGGCCACTCAACAAAAGAGCGCGGGCCAGGTGGGCGTTCCAATCCACGTAAACGCGCTTGTCCACAAACGGCGCCGGCCGCTGGCGGCGTTCTGCCAGGGGCAGGGCGTAATATTCTTCGTCAGCGTCCTGGGAGCCGGCCCAGCACTTCACTTCCGGCAGGTAGAGGGTGGCGGTCAAGTAGCGTACCACATTACCGGCCACCCTGGCACAATCGTCGTCCGCCGTGATCTGATATGCTCTGGCCAGGACCCCCAGCAGCAGGGCGTTGTCCTCCAACATTTTTTCAAAATGCGGGATGGTCCAGTCGCGCGTAGTGGAGTAACGGAAAAATCCGCCTTCCACTTCGTCATACATGCCACCGGTGGCCATTGCTCCTAGGGAATGCAGGCATATCTCCAACGGTCGTTTGGCGCCGCTGCGTTCGTGTTCGGTGAGCAACAGTTGCAAAGCGTCAATCATGGGAAATTTCGGTTCCTTGCCAAAGCCTCCGTAGATACTGTCGTATGACTCCAGGACCTGTTGCAACACATCCTGATACAGCTCCCAGGTCAAAGGCGGGAATTCTGCGCGCAGTTCCTGCTCCTCATCATATTCCTCCGACAGTTCCGCCAGACGGGCCTCCACTTTGTCCCGGTCTTCTCGATAGATTCGCTCCACCGCTTCTAGCCAGCGCCGACACTGCTCCGGCGGGATATAAGTGCCCCCTGCCAGCACCTCGCCGGCGGGGTTAAGGATACAGGTGGTGGGCCAACCGCCCATATTGTAGCGGGCATTGATGTCCGGCCGCATATCCGTATCCACCCGCACCGGCACAAAGCGTTCATTGATGAGCGCGATTACCTGCGGGTCCGAGTAAGTTTGCTCATCCATCACGTGGCACCAGTGGCACCATACGCCGCTGATCGCAAGCAAGACCAGTTTGCCTTCTCTTTCCGCACGTTGCAGGGGTTCTGGCCCCCAATCGGTCCAATTAATCTCATGTGCCCGGTTTGGCCGGGGGGAAAACCTGATGCCTTTTGTCACCATGATCCCTCCTCAAGGCTTGTTTCTTTTCGGTTTCAGTCTTTCCTTTTACCGGGCCGCTCACACAAGCAGGAAGGAATGTACCAATGTGGAATGTGGGGTACATTAGGGCAAAAGGTTTTGAGGGGGCTAGGCATGCTAAAGGCGGTCACATTCGATTTTTGGTGGACGCTTTTTCAACACCAGAATGAAGAGGGCGCGATCCGGCTCCGCACCCACCGGATTAAAGATTTTTTAGGCGGGCAGGGATATGCGTTTGACGACACCACGATCCGCATGACGTTGGATGAGGTGCGCGCGATATCGCTCGATTACCAATACAACCGTGGGCGGGACTTCACCCCCGCGGAGCAAGTGGCTTACATCTTCGCCCGCTTGGGAGTTGTGGATCTAAATGGAGAGTTGGCGGATGAGTTTTATCCCATTTATGAGGCTGTCTTAATGGAAATCCCGCCAGAGCCAATGCCGGGTGCCGAACAGGTGCTGGCGGCACTATCCCGGCGCTACCCGCTGGGATTGGTTTGCAACACCGGCACCACCCCGGGCAGTGTCTTACGCCAGATTATGGCTGGGTACGGGTTGGCGAAATATTTCACGCACCTGACATTTTCGAACGAGGTGCGGATTGCCAAACCCGATCCAGAGATCTTTCACCTCACATTGCGGGAAATGGGTGTGACCGGACCCGCCGTCCATATCGGGGACGACCCAATTACCGATATCATGGGCGCCCAGCTGGCCGGCCTGCACACCATCTGGCTGCAATCCCGGCCGGTGGTCGCTCCGCCGCAGGGGTATGAGGTGGCAGTGGCGGAATTGTGGCAGGTGCCGCAAGCGATCGACCGCTTGGTCAAGAAGTTGAAATAGCCTGGCCCTTTTCCATTCTGGATTTTTGGCAGGAGAGAGCGTCTTTGTGCCGAATATCACAGGTTGGTAGGGAAGAGCGTGGCTGGAGGTTCAAGTGATAGACACTTTGTTGTTTGATCTGGACGGGACATTGCTGGATATCGACATGGATATCTTCCTGGAGCACTATTTGCAGTCTTTAACAAAGCGTTTTGAAGGAATATTTCTGGCCTCAGAATTAGTATCGTTGATTATGGCCGGGACGCGGGCGATGATCGCTGATTCCAGCCCGGACAGAACGAATGCTGAGGTCTTTTGGGAGTATTTTTTCAGCCGGGTCGATTATCAGCCAGAGGATATCCTGCCGCTTTTCGCCCAGTTCTATGACGAAGACTTCCCGCGTTTGGCGCACCTCACTAGTCCTAAACCGGAGGCTCGTCAGGTATTGGAGCGTGCCTTAAAAAAGGGGTTTCGGCTTGCGCTAGCCACGAACCCGGTCTTCCCGCGCCAGGCGGTCGTGGAACGTCTGCGCTGGGCGGGCCTGGAGGAGATTCCGTTTGCAGTCATCACAAGTTATGAGAATATGCATGCCTGCAAACCCCATTTGGCCTATTACCGGGAAATTTTGGCTGCTTTAGATGCCGAGCCGCGCCGCTGTCTCATGTTTGGTAACGATGTGGCCGAAGATTTGCCAGTGGCGCAGCTGGGGGTGCGGACTTACCTGGTGGAAGACCACCTCCTGAACATGGCCGATCGCCGCTTTGAGCCGGATTATCGCGGGCGATTGGCTGATGTGGTTTCGTTCCTGGACCGGCTAGATGATATGTAGCTCTGGTTAAACTACTGTAAAGGAGAGTGGGCAATGCACTTCTTGCTGGAGTCACTCCTATTGATTTCCATCATCATTGTGGCTTCCAAGGCCGCCGGTGTCCTGAGCAACAAGATCGGACAGCCGGCTGTGTTCGGGGAGCTGTTGGTGGGTTTGCTTTTGGGACCGTCTCTGCTCGGACTGATGGGATTCTTCCCAAGCCCGGAAGTGGCCCATGCCGGCGAAGAGTTCCTGGAACTGTTGATCAAGGATCTAGCGAAAATCGGAGTTATCTTTTTGATGTTCCTGGCTGGCTTGGAGACTGAGCTGGATGAGATGAAGCGGGTGGGCGTGGCCGCCTTCAATGGCGCTTTGGGCGGTGTCTTTCTGCCCTTTTTCTTCGGCTTCGGCCTGTCCATGGCTTTTGGGATTGAGTTCTGGCACAGCATGTTCATCGGCACGATTTTGACTGCGACCTCGGTCAGCATCTCGGCCCAAACCCTGATGGAGCTGGGTCAGCTGCGTTCCAAAGAGGGAACTACCATCTTGGGAGCGGCCGTGATCGACGATGTGATGGGGATCATTATTTTGTCACTGGTGGTGGCCCTGAGCACGCAGGCCGGCGGCGATGCCGGGGGTAGTATGTTGGCCGGGATCGGCATCATCGTGCTGAAGATGGTCTTATTCTTCGCGATTGCAATACTTCTCGGCGCTTTCTTGTTCGAGCGTATCGCCAGTTGGTTGGAAAACATCCCCGGCAGTGAGATCTTGCTTGCGTTCGGGATCGTGATTGCTCTGGTCTTTTCCTGGGCCGCTGAATCCCTGGGAGGAGTGGCCGACATCACCGGCGCTTACATCGCTGGTTTGATGTTTGCCCAGACCAGGTTCAAGCACTTCTTTGAGGGTAAGTTCAAGACGATTGCTTATGGTTTGTTCGTACCGATCTTCTTCGTCAGCATCGGGCTGCAAGCCAATATTTGGGATCTGTCCGGTTCACTGGCCTTCACGGCGTTGATCGTGGTTGGTGCGATCGTCACTAAGGTGATCGGTTCCGGGTTGGGCTGCTGGCTGTCCAAATTTAAGCCTATGGAGGCCATCCGGGTCGGTACCGGCATGATTTCCCGCGGTGAGGTGGCTTTGATTATTGCCAATATCGGGTTGGCGAGGGGCGTGATCGATTCGGGGATCTTCTCCATCATGGTGATCATGACCTTGGTTACCACCCTTGTGACGCCGATCTTGCTGCGTTTCCTCTTCCCGCGCCAAGCGGAACCGGTAGAGGCGGATGCTACGTAAAGTAATGATCGTTTGCGGGATGAGAATAAAGACTGCACGAAAGGAGAAATCCAATAGTGCAGTCTTTGCTTTTTTGTTGTAAAGCAAAAGCAACAGCGGCTTCACTGCAGGCAGGAGATGGGTACGCCTTTGGCAAAGTCTGCCTTGAAAGGGGGGCTTGCGATGAAGTTGTTAACTGCAGATCGCCTGCGGGCGATCATGGCCAATCAGAATCCATTTTTGCCATCCGGCGAATTACGGCCTGCCGACCAGCGCTACACTTTTTTGGCGGCTAATGCTAACTTCCCATTTGAAGTGTTTGCACAGGCGCTGGTGGCAGCCGCCGGTGACTCGCCGTTGTTCTTACAGGCCAGCCGCAATGCCTTACATATTGCCGGTCAGGGAATCGCCGGCAATGACCGCCAGGCGGTCTTCATCGGTGCCCGGCGGCTGCGGTTTTTGGTGGAGGAATTCGTGGCCCATTATCAGGCTCCGGCAGTCGCTCTGGCCCTGGACCATTACCGGTTGCCGGAGTTCGACCCGACTGCCAGGCCGGAACCGGGACAAAACGCAGCTGTTTTACATGAGGCGATCCAGGCCTGCAGTGTAGTTGGTCTGGACAGTGATTACTCACATGATGCCTACCTGGCATATTTGAGCGGCCCCGCCTATCAGGAAGCGAAGCGAGAACTGCAAGCGGTGGTACAGATTCTGGCTCCGGCCTGGGTGATGGTCGACACGGAGGATCTGCCGCCGGTATTAGCCTTCGCCGTGGCGCGGGATATGGGTATGGCGTTGCGCCCAGGCGGGCAGGGACCAATGCTGGAGGCAGAGTTCGGCGGGATTGGCGGCTTGGCGAAAGGTGGAGCCGACCAGGCAGATCTATCCGCGTTGGCGGCGGCGGTGACGGCCTTTGTGCGTTTCAGCGCCGCCGATGCGGTGGCCTATGATATCGGCATGGAGCATGGCGCCGCCCCGCGCAGCGGGCATCAGCCGGATGAAGAACGCCTGCTGACGGTGCAGCGGCACCTGGGGCAGGAGTTGGGGCGCTACGTCCCGTTCGTGCAGCATGGCGGCACCGGCGCGGCGTATTTGGCACGCGGCCTGGTGGGTAAGAATAATATTAATACGCATTTTCTGGTCACGGCAGCCAGGGCCCTGTTGGAGTCGATCGATCGCCGTCGGGAGGGAATCCAGCGGGGCCACAAGTATGATTGTTCGGTAGCGATTTACCGCGGTTTGATGGAAGCGGTAGCGGCCGCCGCCCGGGAGAAACTAGCGGAAACGGGCACGCTGGGAAAGGCGCAACAGATATTGGCGGCCGTGGAATAATAACTGCCAAAAGGAGAGTGTGGGTATTGTCCAGAGTGGCCCTGGAGCCAGCCAGTCTCATTTTTCCGACCCCGGTGGTGATGGTCAGTTGCCGGGACCGGGGAGAAAAAGCGGGGAACATCATTACCATTGCTTGGACAGGTATTCTCAGTTCTGCGCCCCCGCATGTCGGGATCGCTATTCGTCCGGAACGCTATTCATTTCAGTTGATCAAGGAAAGCGGTGAGTTCGTCATCAACTTGCCGAGTCAGGATTTGGTTTATGCCACTGACTATTGTGGCGTGAACTCTGGGCGGGACGTGGATAAGTTTGCCGTATTGGGTTTGACCGCCGCACCGGCCACAAAGGTCGACGCGCCGATGATCGCCGAGTGCCCGGTGAATCTGGAGTGTCGTGTCAAGCAGGTGGTGGATCTGGGGGCGCACCATTATTTCATCAGCGAGGTTGTCGCCACCCACGCCCGGGAGGACCTGGTTTTGAAACACGGGCGCGTGAATTGGGAAAAGGCGGGCTTGATCGCGTACCGGCAAGGAGAATACATGGAGTTGGGCAAGGTGTTAGGGGTGCACGGTTTTTCACACCGGAGCGCTCCGCAAAGCTAGCTCATCAAAGCGCCAGCGGGCAGGCGGGAATGATCCCGCCTGCCCATCTTTTTCCAAAAAAATCAATTGCCAGACATTTCACTGTCTGGGAGGAATATCCGCTTTCATACTGAATCTTGTAGTTATCACTTTATCGTGATACTAAATGTAGGGGATGGCGAAAAAGGGTCGATTCTCTCCCGCGCTCATGGTCATGAACAAAAAGAGGTGCTGACATGCAATGTCCCTATTGCGGCAGTGACAGTAAGGTGCTTGATTCCCGTCAAACTGAGGAGGGCCGGGCGGTGCGGCGGCGGCGGGAATGTTTGGGTTGCATGCGGCGCTTCACCACTTACGAGAAAGTGGAAGAGATGCCCCTGGTGGTGGTGAAAAAAGACGGCCGCCGGGAGCCGTTTGAGCAAAGCAAGATCCGACGCGGCATCCTGACCGCCTGTGAGAAACGGCCAGTGTCCATGGAAGTGGTAGACGAGCTGGTGCACAGCATTGAGCGGGATATCCGCAGCAACTGGGTCCGTGAGGTGGAAAGCCGCGTCATCGGCGAGATGGTAATGGACCGTCTGCGGGAAATCGACGAGGTGGCCTATGTGCGTTTCGCTTCCGTATACAGGCAGTTCAAAGACCTGGAGCGGTTCCGGGAAGAATTAGAGCGTTTACTCGCTGATCGTTGAGATGGGGAGAACAAAGGGGGGCTAGCTGATGGGGAGGAAAGAAAGGCGCAAGATGCAATTGAGCCAAAATGCCCGCACCGTACTTGAGAAGCGCTACCTAGCCAGGGATGAAAATGGCCAGGTGATTGAGACTCCGGAAGAACTGTGTGAACGTATCGTACGCAATCTTTGTTTAATGGATATCCTTTATCACCCGGATGTCTATGCCAGGGATGGCGGGCAAGAGGTGACGGAACCAAACCCTGTCGCGCCGCCCGGGTACCTGGATTATAGCCCCCATGATATGGAAACCCTTGGCACGGCCTATGCTCGGCTGGCGCGGCGAGGCTGTATGAAGGTTACATTTCCGCAGCTTTTGCAGATCCTGAGCGCCGAGCGGGAGAGTCTGGCGGCCCTGGAGGACGAACTATATAATGCCCTGGCGGGTCTGGAGTTCATGTTCAACTCACCCACATTAATGAACGCCGGCAGGGAGTTGCAGCAGCTTTCCGCTTGCTTTGTGTTGCCCGTGGAAGATTCCATGGATAGTATTTTTGATTCCTTGAAAAACACCGCTATGATCCACAAAAGCGGTGGCGGGACTGGTTTTTCTTTTTCCCGTCTGCGGCCCAAGAATGACCAGGTGCGCTCCACCGGCGGCGTCGCCAGCGGCCCGGTTTCATTCATGAAGGTGTATGATGCGGCCACGGAGGCGGTCAAGCAGGGCGGCACCCGGCGGGGCGCCAACATGGGCATTTTGCGCTGCGACCACCCCGATATTGAGGAATTCATTCGCTGCAAGGCGGAAGACACCAGCATCACCAATTTCAATATTTCCGTCGGCATCACTGATGAGTTCATGCGCGCGCTGGCCCAGGATGAGGAATACCCGCTGATCAGCCCGCGCCATGGAGCGGTGGTCGGGTACCGGCGGGCCCGCGATATTTTCCAGCTGATCGTGGAGATGGCCTGGAAAAACGGTGAACCGGGCATCATTTTCCTGGACCGCCTGAATGCTGATAACCCCACTCCCCAGCTGGGACCGATCGAAAGCACGAACCCGTGCGGTGAGCAGCCGTTGCTGCCTTACGAGAGCTGCAACCTGGGCTCGATCAATCTGGCCTGCCTGGCCAAGGACGGACAGGTGGACTACGCGCGCCTGGCCGAGTTGACCCATTTGGCGGTGCACCTGCTCGATAACGTGATCGATGCCAACCGCTATCCGATTCCCAAGATCGAGGAGATGACCGCCGGCAACCGCAAGATCGGTCTGGGCGTGATGGGCTGGGCCGATCTGCTGATTAAGCTCGGCATCCCTTACGATTCTGAACGGGCCCTTGCTTTGGCCCAAGAGGTGATGTCCTTCATTCGCAGCGAAGCCCGCCGGGCCTCGGCGGAATTGGCCGCGGTGCGCGGGCCATTCCCGAATTTCCCCGGCAGCGCCCTGGAGGCCTTGGGCGAGCCGCCGCTGCGTAATGCTACCCTGACCACGATCGCTCCTACCGGCACCATCTCCATCATCTGCGGGGCTTCCAGCGGGATTGAACCGCTGTTTGCGTTGGCCTTCACCCGCAACGTGCTGGACGGGCAGCGTTTGCTGGAGGTTTACCCGCCGTTGGCCGCCGTGGCGAAAGAATATGGTTTCGAAGATTTGCTGGATGTGGTGGCTGAGCGCGGCAGTGTGCGGGGACTGGCCGGCGTGCCCCAGGAAGTGCAGGATGTGTTCGTGACGGCTTTAGAGGTGGCCCCGGAGTGGCATGTGCGGATGCAGGCGGCCTTCCAGGCTTTCACTGACAACGCCGTTTCCAAGACGGTGAATTTGCCCAACCAGGCCACAAAGGATGACGTGGCCGAGATCTATCAGTTGGCCTATGAGCTGGGCTGTAAAGGCATTACCCTTTACCGGGACGGCAGTCGCCAGGAACAGGTCTTGAGCGTGGGCAAGGGCGAGCGAAAAGCAAACGGCGTGCAGACCAATGGTTATTGGGGCAAGATCCGCCCGGTGGACAGGCCCCAGCGGTTGTGCGGTTTCACCGATGCCAAACGGACGCCGATGGGCAACCTGTATTTGACGTTGAATGTCTTCGAAAACCACCCGTTTGAGATGTTTGCCCAAATTGGCAAAGCAGGCAGTGATGTGACCGCCTTTACGGAGGCGATTGCCCGTCTAATCTCGCTGGCCTTCCGCTGCGGGATCGATCCGGCCGAGGTGAGTGACCAGTTGATCGGCATCGGCGGCAGCCAGTCGGTCGGGTTTGGTCCCAACCGCGTGCGGTCAGTGCCGGACGGGATCGGGCAGTTCATCAAAGAATGCCTGTTGGAATTGGAGACAGCCCAGGAGGCGGAGCAGCCGGGCAGCGAAATCTGTGCCGCCCGGGAGGAAGCCGGGCGCCGGACGTTCAATCTGTGCCCGTCTTGCGGGATGAATGCGTTGATTTATGAAGAGGGCTGTGCCAAGTGTGTCCTGTGCGGGTATAGCCAGTGCTGAATCAGGGCAATGGTAAGGAATGGCGGTGGAAAAAGGAAAACCACATCGCACGCGCCGGTGCGATGTGGTCAAGGTGGTTTCATTGCTTAGAAACTACCAGAGGTGCCACCGCCTCCGCCAATGCTCCCGCCGCCAGTACCGCTGGCCATCTGCCGCTCGGCCAGCTCGATCATGCGGCGTACCATCTGACCACCGACTTTTCCGTTCAGCCGAGAGGGGATGTCGCCCCAGTCACCATCGGCGATCTGCGGTCCCAACCCCAATTCGTTGGCGATTTCATACTTGAATTGATCAAGCGCGCGCGATGCGGATGGGACAAGGGCGCGATTGCCACGATCTGAACCTCGTGCCATGCAATATCACCTCCTTCTGAGTCTATTGTGTACCGGCTCGAAATGCTTATGACAATTAATTTTTAGCAAAAAAGGCAGGAAAAACGGTTGTATTTGGTCCGCTCTTCCTGCCTTTTGATTTGTTTGCTACAATCTACCTGGGTTTCACCAGTTTGATGGCGGCATTTACCTTGTCTTAAAACGGTTTTTTAGACACCGATTCCCCGGTATTCAATCCCAGCCACCCGGGCCGGAGTCAACAGGCGGCAGCCGTCGATGATCAATGGTCTGGCCATGGCGGTTTTTATTTGGCAAAAATCCAGCTGGCGATACTGCGGCCAGGCGGTCAGGAAAACCGCCGCTTCGGCTTTGGCCACTGCCGCCAGGGGTGTGCTGGTCAATTCCACCCCGGCGGGCAGACCGGGGCAATCGGGCCCCAGGCCCGGATCGTGGGCGGCTAGGCAGGCCCCCGCTTCCTGCAGGAGCGCGATCACGCGCCGGGCATGGGTGCCGCAGCGATCTGCCCGCCCCGGCTGGGCAGCCAGCCCCAAAACCGCGATCCGCCGCCCGCGCAGGTCCAGCAAAGCCTGTTCCAATTCTTCCACCACCAGGCGCCGTTGCCGTTCGTTGACCGCCAACGTGGCCTCCAAAAGGGCCGGCCGCCAGCCTTTGGCCTGGGCCGCCGCCACCAATGCCCAGACATCTGCTTCCGGCCCGGGGCTGGCAAAGCCCACGCCCGGCTCGAGAAAATGGCGGCCGATGCGATGGTCCATTCCCACTGCCCTGGCCACCTCGCCGATATTGCCGTCCCAGCGGCGGCAAATGGCGGCCAGTTCATTCACAAATGAGGTGCGCAGGGCCAGGTGGGCGCCGGTGGCATAAGCGATCAACTCGGCGTTCACGGGGGTGGTGGCCACAATCGGCACGCCGAGTGGGGCAAACACTTCCCGCACGGTGGCCAGCGCTTGGGCGCTGCGGCTGCCCAGGACGATCCGGTCCGGACGGCGAAAACCCTCGATGCCGCTGCCGCTGCGGAAAAACACCGGGCAGGCCAGGACATCGACCATGGCCTTCGTGGCGCTGGCCGCTGTGGCGGCCAGGCGATCCGTGCCCCCCACCGGCATGGCCCCCATCAAGGCCAAGACGGCCGGACCGCTAAGGGCTGAGCAGGTTGTCAGCAGGCTGCTCTGCAGGGCATCCCAGTCTTCCTGGCACAAGAAAACCACCCTTCGCTCCGCCAGGCCGCCGGCGTCAGTGGTGCAGGACAGGCAGCCCGCCGCCAGCAAGCCGCGCCAAAGCTGGATCAGGCCGGCCCCGGCGGCGGGCGGAAAGCGGCCGTCTTGCAGGTCGGCGATCAAGCGGGGGTCCCGGTCCAGGACCAGCACCTGATGACCCATCTCCGCCAGACCGGCTGCACAGATCAGACCGGCGTGTTCCAAGCCTCCGATTACCGCCACTTGCAATGGGCCGCCCCCCAATGAACGTTTTGTCATCGCTGTTCCATGCTATGTAGCGGCTGATTCATGGGTGAAGGAAAACCCACGGCGATGTGGAATCCAGGGGGCATCGAAAGGGGGGAGGCCGCGTGTCGGGGCTGGCGATTGTGGGCAGCGCCTTTGTGGTGGGATTGTCCGGGGCGATGATGCCTGGTTCGATGCTGGTGTTGACGATCGCCGAGGTCGGCCGGCGGGGTTTTTGGGCCGGTCCGCTGGTGGTGGCGGGTCATGCTTTATTGGAACTGTTAATGGTGACCGCGCTCCTGTTTGGATTAAGTGAACTGTTGGCCCTGCCGGCAGTGGGTGGCACCGTGGGTATTCTGGGCGGGGTTGTGCTGGCCTGGATGGGCTATGGGATCGTGCGGGTGGTGGTCAGCGGGGAGGTGTCCCTGCAAACTGCCTCGGCCCAGGGCCGGGCCGCCAGCGTTCATCCGGGCGGGCCGTTGCGTCCGGTTCTGGGCGGGATCGTCAGTTCCATTTCTAACCCCTACTGGCTGTTGTGGTGGGCAACGATTGGGGCCGGTTATGTATTGCTGTCTTTTGGTCAAGGCCTGTTCGGGGTCGGATGCTTTTTCCTTGGCCATATTTCAGCCGACTTGTCCTGGTATTCACTGGTGGCCCTGGCGGTCACCGGCGGACAGCGTTTGATCCCAAATCGCCTGTATCGGGCTGTATTGGCGGCCTGCGGCCTGTTTCTGATCGTTTTCGCCTGTTATTTCGTGTATTTGGGCTGGGGATTTTTTGCCCTTTAGCGGTGCACGATTCCCAGTGGTTTACCGAGGATCTCCGCCATCCAATGGATCCAGTCGGCGGGATTCGGCAGCACAACCCCAGCTTGGTAAAGCATGCTCAGCACCAGGCCCACCAAGAGCAGGGCGGAAAATACCACCAGATCGCGCTGCTCCTGGCGCTGCAGGATACCCGGCACCTCATAGGCGGCGATCAAAAAAAACGCCAGTAAGATCAAGAATTGTCCAAAGAGCATGATTTCTCACCTCTGCCCTATTCGATTCTAAAACCGCGCTGGGTCAGACCTGGCCGCAGCAAACTCGTCTTCACTTCAATATCAACGGGCAAGTTTGGGAAATGTTCATCCCAGTCCGCCTCCAATTCCCGCCAGATGGCCGGCAGGTT
>DUQP01000045.1 GCA_012837735.1 Bacillota bacterium | reverse complement strand
GTACTCGGGGTCTTGCCCCTGGGAGAGTAGGTCGCTGCCGGATCCTCTCTGCGCCCCCTGCAATGGGGGCGCGTTTTTGTGTTCCAAACGTTTGGCGGCGAAAACTGTCATGTTAACGGGCGGGGTAAAAACTACAAAAACCCCCATATTTCGATGGAAAAAAGTTGTTATCATCAAACGCAAGGATTGTCGTGGGTGCGCATGGTATAAGACAGGAAAAGCCATCAACATAAAATCATTGATGTTTTTGTAGTATTAATGATACCAGGTAATGAGGTGTGAACCGATGAACCGTCTATCCCCCCGCATTCCGCTGCCTACGGTGTTAATATTAGCGGCATTATGCATTGTGATCGCCTTTTCTGTGTTCGTGCGGATGAATAGCGCGCCTGAACTCGCGACTCCGGATGAGCCCAAACAGCAACCGGCACCTCTGGGTGAAGGATTGTTTTTTACCTCTCCGGATTTGCAATTTATACAAAGCCTGGATGACCGCGTACGGGGTTGGGAGGAAATTCAGAAACGACGGCGGGATGTGCGCGGTATTTACTTGACCGCCTGGGCAGCTGCCAATCCACAAAAACGTGCGCAGGTGTTGGAGGTGGTGGCTAACACCAAGTTGAATGCGGTCGTGATAGACACAAAAGCTGATTCCGGCTGTGCCACCTATCGATCGGAAATACCTGGTTTGGATGAGGTGGGCGGCGTCCGGGCCTATATCCCAGATCTAACGGCGTTGGTGAGGGAATTTAAGCGTGAACAGGATGTTTATTTGATTGCCAGGATAGTATGTTTTAAAGATCCGATCCTGGTCAAGATGCATCCGGAATTAGCAGTGCAAGACGTGAATGGTGGTGTGTGGTTAGACGCAATTGGGGCTGCCTGGAGTGATCCGTACCATCCTGCCGTCTGGGATTATAATCTGGCGTTTGCCATTGAGGCAGCGCGAGCCGGATTTGATGAGATTCAATTCGACTATGTGCGCTTTCCATCAGACGGCAAACTCTCCCGGATGGTGTTTCCGCACGCTGACGGGCGTGACCGGGAGGACGTGGTGGCTGAGTTCTTGTCTTACGCAAAGCATGCTTTGCGTGTGGAGGGAGTGCCTTTGTCAGCGGATGTGTTTGGTTTAGTTTGTTCGGCCGTGGACGATGTTGGAATTGGACAACATTTAGAGACACTTGCCCCACAAGTTGATTATATCTCGCCTATGGTCTATCCCTCTCATTACGCTCTGCGTTCTTATGGATTGGCCGATCCCGATGCGATGCCATACGAAACGGTTTTAGCCAGCATGACTGATGCCTGTCGGCGGCTGGGAGAACAAGAAAAAAACAAACTGCGACCATGGTTGCAGGATTTTAGTATACGGCACAAATATGGCGTGGCGGAGGTGCAGGCTCAGATTGCAGCAGTGAACGCAGTTGGGCTGGACCAATGGTTGTTGTGGCATCCAGGCTCCTCATATACTTGGGATGCGTTGCCGCGCTAATCCCTGGCATAATATCACATTGTTTGCCAAATACTTTCAGTGCACCTCATTCCATCCAGAGTCCGCAGGATATAGGAGGGAATACCCTTCCCCCGTCGAAATTCCAAAGGATGCCGATTACCCCTCCTGATTGGGCCGCCTGCCGGCCGGTCCCGGATGGGTTGATTTTGTCTGCCGCTCCCAGTGATATTTGGGGCGAGGTGCTCGACGAGGAGGATGATGTGATGAAAAAATATCCCATGGAGAAACTGCGCAACCTTGGTCTCATTTCACATGGTGGTGCGGGGAAGACGAGTCTAGCCGAGGCCATGCTGTTCAATGCCGGGGCTAGCGACCGCTTAGGGCGGGTGGATGAAGGCTCTACGGTGATGGACTATGACCCGGATGAAATCGCCCGCCAGATGTCAATCAATACGAGCTTGGCCTTCTGCGAGTGGCAAGGGTTTCAAATTAATATCATTGATACCCCAGGTTACTTTGACTTTGTCGGCGATGTCAAGGCCGGCTTGCGGGTAGCAGATGCCGCCTTGGTATTAGTAGAGGCGGTTTCAGGAGTGGAAGTGGGTACAGAATTGGTGTGGCGCTATGCGGATGAATATGGCATCCCGCGTATGATCGTGATTAACAAGCTGGACCGGGAGAACGCCAACTTCGACCGCACCGTTGCGCAACTACAGGAGGCATTCGGTGATAAAGTAGTGCCTTTGCAAATTCCAATTGGTGCCGAGGCTTCTTTCCGCGGGGTAGTTGATGTGCTCCAGGAGAAAGCTTTTGTATGGCATGATGGTAAGGGCCCGAATGAGGAAGATGTGCCAGCTGATCTGGCGGCAGAAATGGAGAGCTTTCGGGAGTCTTTGATGGAAAAAGTGGCGGAATCCGATGATGAGCTGCTGGAAAAATATTTGGAAGGTGAGCCGCTGACAGGTGAGGAAATAATCAGGGGCCTGCGCAGTGCCGTTCTGTCCGGAGATGTTGTGCCTGTGCTATGTGTTTCTGCGTTAAGAAACATCGGTGTGCAAACTTTGATGGATGCCGTGACCAATTTGCTTCCGTCTCCGGCGGATGTTCCGGCGGTGGAGGGAACTGATCCGAAAAAGAACGAAGGGGTGAAACGTGCTCCCAAGGAAGATGAGCCTTTTTCGGCGTTGGTTTTCAAAACCATGGCTGACCCCTTTGTGGGTAAGTTGACTCTGTTCAGAGTCTATTCAGGGAGCATCAAATCCGATTCGCAAATTTATAATGCCAGCAAAGGCCGTACGGAGCGGATTGGGCAATTATTTATCCCGCGCGGAAAGAACCAAGAGCAGATCGATGTGGCTAAAGCAGGCGACATTGTCGCGGTTGCGAAACTGCAGGAGACCACTACTGGCGACACGCTGGCTGCTGAAAACGCGCCTGTGGTATTCCCAGCGATCAAGTTTCCGCAACCGGTCTTTTCAGTGGCTGTGAGCCCAAAGAAAAAAGGCGATGAAGAGAAGATTGGGATGGGTCTGAGCCGTTTGTCTGAGGAAGACCCGACATTTAAAGTGGAAAAGAGTCCTAATACCGGTGAGACGATCATATCCGGGTTGGGGGAAATGCACCTGGATGTGGTGGTGGATCGTTTGAAGCGGAAGTTTGGGATCGAAGTGACAACTGAGAAGCCTAAAGTGCCATATCGAGAGACTATTCGTTCCTCCGTGAAAGTAGAAGGCAAGCATAAGAAACAATCCGGTGGCCGGGGCCAGTTTGGCCACGTCTGGGTGGAATTCGAGCCGGCTGAAGCTGGCAAAGACTTTGAGTTTGTCGATAAAATTTTCGGCGGGGCGGTACCACAGCAGTATCGGCCGGCAGTGGAAAAGGGAATCCAAGAAGCCATGGTGGAGGGTATCCTGGCTGGTTACCCGGTGTCAGGGATCAAAGCCACCCTGTACGACGGTTCTTACCATAGTGTTGATTCATCAGAAATGGCTTTCAAAATCGCTGGCAGTATGGCGTTCAAGAAGGGGGCAGCGCAAGCCAACCCGGTGTTGCTCGAGCCGATTATGAATGTGCAAGTGATGGTCCCTGAGCAATACATGGGTGATGTGATGGGAGATCTCAATAAAAAACGGGGTAAAATCCAGGGCATGGATCAAGAGGGGTCTATGCAAATCATAAAAGCGCAGGTTCCGCAGGCAGAGATGTTCAACTATGCCATAGACCTGCGCTCCATCACCCAGGGTCGCGGTACTTACACCATGGAGTTCTCACATTACGAAGAAGTGCCCGCTGCCATTGCCCAACAAGTGATTGAGGAAAGGAAAAAAGAAGAGTAAAACGGTGATCCGGGGGCGCACCCAAATGGGTGCGCCTTTTTGATATGAATAAGCTAGCGTGGGAAAGAAAAGGTGAGATGTTTTGGTGAAAATGAGTCTCAATGTTGAAATTTAGACAGATATTGGTCAAGGAAATCTTTGAGTGAAGATTGCTCCAGGTGTATAATGGCAGTGAAAAGTCAAAGAAAGTCAAAGATAAACACAAAGGATGATTCCCGATGAGCTCTTTGAGTGACAGCATAGAATTATATCTGTTACAGCTGCTGGAACAATCCTCCGGCGCGATCGAGATCCAGCGCAATGAATTGGCAGATCGATTTCGCTGCGTGCCATCGCAAATCAACTATGTCCTAGCCACTAGGTTTTCGCCAGAGCGGGGGTTCTTGATTGAGAGTAGGCGGGGAGGGGGAGGATATGTCCGAATTCTACGCATGAAACTGGATTCTCCCCACAGAATCTTGAAAGAAATGGATGATACTCTAGACCAACGAGCAGCCCTGGGCTATGTGGCACGATTCAAAGAAAGCGGTTTCCTGACAGAAAGGGAAGCAGCCATCATTATGGCTGCTTTGGATCGCCAGGTTTTGAAGTTGGGATTGCCACAACGGGATATCCTGCGGGCCAATTTGTTGAAGGTGATGTTACTGGCTGTGCTTAGGCACAGATGATGATCGGGGGTGCATGCCGTGCAATGCGAACGGTGTGGTGAACGACCGGCCACTGTTCATATGACCAGAATTATGAATAACAAAAAAGAACAAATCCATTTATGCGCACAGTGTGCCCGGGAGCAAGGAGAGTTGAATTTTGAGCCTTTTTCGGTGCAGAGCCTTTTGGCGGGGCTGTTGGGCAGTGGTTTTGTGTATCCAGCCTTTGAACAGAAGCCAAAGCCGGAAAGTCAACCCATTTGCCAGAACTGTGGGACGAGTTTTGCCGATTTCACCCATACCGGGCGTCTCGGTTGCGCGCAGTGTTATGAGACATTTCGGGAGGCTTTGAATCCGTTGCTGCGCCGCATCCACGGGTCGGTCTACCACACAGGGAAGGTGCCGCGCTGCCTCGGCCGGCAGGTACATACCCGTCGTGGGCTGGCCGAACTGCAAGAGCAGTTGCAACGATTTATTGAGCGCGAGGAATATGAGCAGGCGGCGGTTATCCGCGACAAGATTCGTGAACTCAAGCGTGAACTGTCGGGAGGGGACGATAGTGAGCATCAAAAGGATTTTGCTTGATATTCCGCGCTGGATGCAGGGGGAAGCTGAGGAGTCCGATATTGTGCTATCGAGCCGCGTGCGCCTGGCGCGTAATATGGTGGATCTACCGTTCCCACACTTGATGACTGCCGCGCAAGCAGAGACATTCTTGCAGAGGATGGCAGAGGCGGTTCAGTATGTTAATCAGGATGATCTGATTAGCCAGCACGGGCCAATGGTTCTGTACCGCGTGGCCGACATTACTAATCTGGAGCGACAGGCGTTAGTGGAGAAACATCTCATCAGCCCGCAGCTGGCGACGGGTGGCCAGAACCGGGGTTTGGTGATTAGTGAAGATGAGGTCCTGAGCGTTATGATCAATGAAGAGGATCATTTGCGGATCCAGTGCCTGTTTGCTGGATTGCAATTGGAAGCGGCCTGGCAGTTGGCGAGTTCCCTGGATGATGCGTTGGAAAACAGGCTGGAGTTTGCTTTCCAGGAACAAGAAGGGTATCTGACGGCCTGTCCGACGAATGTCGGGACAGGTTTAAGGGCTTCAGTAATGATGCATATCCCGGCACTCGTAATGACTAAGCAGGCGGAACGGATCCTGTCTGCGCTTGGGAAAGTGGGACTGGTCGTAAGGGGTATTTACGGTGAGGGCACCCAGGCGTTGGGGAATGTGATACAGGTCTCAAACCAGGTGACATTAGGGCAGGTCGAGGGGGAAATCGTGGCTAACCTTACTGCTGCGGTGAAACAGATCGTTGCGCAGGAGCAGTTGGCGCGGGAAGCACTGATGACTAATAACCGCATCCAAATGGCGGATCGGATTGGTCGGGCATTTGGTATTCTGGGAAATTCGCACGTTATCTCGTCGGAAGAGGCGGTCCGCCTGTTGTCAGATGTTCGCCTGGGGATTGATTTGGGCTTCATCACGGGATTGCCTGCCAGTGTGTTCGACCAACTGCTGGTACAAACGAGACCAGGGTATCTGCAAGTGCTGGCTGGTCAGGAACTCGATGCCTTGGAACGTGATGTCAGGCGCGCGCAGCTATTGCAAAGCAAATTGCGAAGCGGAGATAATATGCCGAGCTAATTAAGGAGGGACAGGGATGTTTGCTCGTTTTTCGGAAAGGGCTCAAAAGGTAGTGCTACTGGCGCAAGAAGAGGCCCGTCGGCAAAATTATAACGTTGTCGGGACTGAACATTTATTGCTTGGTTTGATTCGCGAAGGAGAGGGCGTGGCTGCCCGGGCATTGGAGAAGATGGGGCTTGACTTGGAAGCCGTGCGGGCGGAAGTAGAAAAAGTGGTCGGGCAGGGAAACCAAAATTTGCCCGGACCAGTAGGCTTCACGCCCCGTGCCAAGAAGGTTGTCATGGAGTTGGCAGTGCTTGAAGCCCGCCACATGGGACACAACTACATTGGTACCGAGCACATCCTGCTCGGCCTGCTCAGAGAAGGGGAAGGCGTGGCCGCGCGGGTCCTGGAGAACATGGGTGCCGATTTGGACAAGGTTCGCAAACAGGTGCTACAGCTGCTCGGTGGTCAGCCAGGCCAGGAACCGGTTGAGCAAAAACGTAATCGCAGCAATACCCCCAATTTGGATAATTTCGGCCGGGATCTGACCGAGATGGCGCGAAAAGGCGAACTCGACCCGGTAATTGGGCGGGAAAAGGAGATTGAGCGCGTTACGCAGATTCTCAGCCGGCGCACAAAAAACAATCCCTGCCTAATTGGCGAGCCCGGGGTGGGGAAAACCGCCATTGCTGGGGGGTTGGCCCAAAGGATTGTTGATGGCAAAGTGCCGGAGATTCTCAAGGACCGCCGCGTGGTGGCGTTGGATTTGGCCAGCATGGTGGCAGGTTCAAAATACCGGGGCGAATTTGAAGAACGGTTAAAGAACGTCATGGCTGAGCTCAAACAGGCAGGCAACGTCATCTTGTTCATTGATGAGTTGCATACGATCATCAGTGCCGGGGCGGCGGAGGGAGCGATTGATGCATCAAATATCTTGAAACCCGCTTTGGCCAGAGGAGAACTACAGGCAATTGGCGCTACGACAATTGACGAATACCGCAAGTACGTAGAAAAAGATGCAGCATTGGAACGGCGGTTCCAACCGGTGTTGGTTGAGGAACCCTCTGTTGAGGATACAATCGCTATCCTACGCGGTTTAAGAGATGCATACGAGGCACACCATGGCGTGGAGATTACAGATGAGGCTCTGGAAGCGGCTGCAAAGCTCTCCGACCGCTATGTGGCGGATCGGTTCCTGCCGGACAAGGCGATCGATTTAATCGATGAAGCGGCTTCCCGGGTGCGCCTAGCCACTTTTGTGGCACCTCCTGATTTAAAGGAACTGGAAGATCGCTTGGAGGAACTGAAAAAAGAAAAAGAAGCCGCCGTACAGGGACAGGAGTTTGAGTTGGCCGCTAAGTTGCGCGATGAGGAAGGACAGTTACGGGAACAGCTGCAATCGGAAAAGGAAAAATGGGAAAGGGATAAGGTGAGGGAAAAGAGTACCGTTAGCGAGGAAGATGTGGCGGAGATAGTGGCCAGTTGGACTGGCATTCCGGTGCGACGTTTAGCTAAGGAAGAGTCGGAGCGGTTGTTAAATTTGGAAGAAGAACTGCACAGGCGGGTTGTGTCTCAGGATGAGGCTGTCGCTGCTGTGGCGCGCTCGATCCGCCGTGCCCGGGCTGGTTTGAAGGATCCCAAGCGCCCGATTGGCTCTTTTATCTTTCTCGGGCCTACCGGGGTTGGCAAAACCGAATTGGCCAGAGCACTAGCAGAATCGCTATTTGGCGATGAAGATGCCATGGTCCGGATCGATATGTCCGAATATCAGGAGCGGCACACAGTCTCGCGGCTGGTGGGTGCGCCGCCGGGATACGTCGGATATGAGGAAGGGGGACAGTTGACTGAAGCTGTCAGGCGGAAACCATATTCCGTCGTCTTGCTGGATGAAATTGAGAAGGCGCATCCAGAGGTATTCAATGTCTTGTTACAGGTTATGGAAGACGGACGCCTGACCGAGGCGCGTGGTAGAACTGTCGATTTCCGTAATACAGTATTGATTATGACATCCAATGTGGGGGCGCATTTGGCGCAAGGAGAGGGTCGGCTGGGATTTCGCGCCAGTGATGATGATGCCGGCTATGATTTCGAGAAGATGCGGGAAGGGATGATTGATGCGGCGAAAAGACTGTTCCGGCCGGAATTCATCAACCGGGTGGACGAAATTATCGTGTTTCGTCCCCTTACACAAGCGGATCTGCAGAAAATTGTGCGGTTGGAGATTGCCAAAGTGGCCAATCGCTTGCAGGAACACGGTCTGAGCTTGGATGTGAGTGATGCCGCGCTAGAACGCCTGGTGGCAGAGGGATTTGATGTCACATATGGGGCTCGCCCATTACGCCGGTCGATCCAGCGCTTAGTGGAAAACCCGCTCTCTGATGAGCTATTGCGCGGCGTTTTCTCCAGTGGTGACAAGGTGTTGGTAGATTTACAGGATGGGGAAATAGTGTTTTCAAAAACGGGTGAGTAATCAAGGTTTTATCCGAGTGGCGCGGTTTTCCGCGCCACTTTTTTGTTGGCAAGCGGGAACCTGACGGTGCGTTGGCGAATAATTCCAACATCGGAGGGACCGAGATGCGACTCAAAACACGCTTTGTTTGCCGGGCATGCGGTTATGATGCTGCCAAATGGTTTGGGCGCTGCCCAGGTTGTGGCGAATGGAACACCATGATGGAACAGGAGCGGCCCAAGGTGTCTACTGAAAGTCTGGCCTTGCCCCAGTCGGTGGCCGCCTTGGAACTGCCGCCGGAAGTACGTTTCAGTTCAGGGTTGGCAGAATTGGATCGCGTCCTGGGCGGAGGAATCGTGGCTGGCTCGCTTCTCTTGCTGGGGGGAGAGCCGGGGATTGGTAAGTCTACGCTGATGCTGCAAGTTGCCAATGCTGTGGCCCAATCACAGTCGGAACCTGTGCTGTATGTTTCCGGGGAAGAATCCGTAACGCAAGTATTACTAAGGGCACAGCGGTTGCAGGCCGTCTCCCCCAGATTGTTGGCTTTGGCAGAAACAAATATCTTGCATATCACAGAACAAATCAAGGCCTGCCAACCGCGACTGGTGGTGATGGATTCAATTCAAACCATGTTTGATCCCTCCTTTGATTCCCCGCCGGGAGGTATCACACAAATTCGGCAGACTGCTCTCCAGTTGCAGCGGCTTGCCAAGGAGCAGGGCCTGGCAATTGTGTTGGTGGGTCATATCACAAAAAGCGGCGATATCGCGGGCCCGAAGGTAATTGAACACCAAACTGATGTCGTCTTGTATTTTACCGGCGAATCCTTTTATACGCACCGAGTCCTGCGCTCTACAAAAAACCGCTTTGGGGCCAGTAACGAAGTGGGTGTGTTTGAAATGACGGCGCAGGGTTTGAAGGAAGTGAGCAATCCTTCCGGGATGTTTCTAACTGCCAGACCACAGGGTGTTGCCGGAACGGTAGCGGTTGCGATTTTGGGGGGAAGCCGCGTTCTGCTCGCGGAAGTGCAGGCTTTAACCATGTTTAGTCATCTGGCGGCACCACGACGATTGGCGACAGGATTAGATCAGCGACGCTTGGTAGTGATGGCGGCGGTGTTGGAAAAGCGGGCGGGGATCAGGCTCAGTGATCAGGATATTTATCTGAAAGTGGCCGGCGGGATGCGTTTGGATGAACCAGCGGCTGACCTGGGGATGGCTGTGGCCGTTGCTTCCAGCGTTCGGGGGACGCCGGTAGATTGCCGACTAGCTGTAGCTGGGGAAGTGGGTTTGGCCGGTGAATTGCGCCCGGTGGGCCGAGCAAAAGAAAGGACGCGCGAAGCTGCGCGTCAAGGTTTTACACGGATGATCCTTCCAAAGGGTTTTGACTGCCGGACTAACGGATTGGAAGTGATCACCGCCAAAACGGTCAAAGAGGCCATAGATATTGCTCTCAGTCAGGATTAGGAAAAGTGGTAAATGCCCAGAGTGGAGACTACCCCTTCTTCTTTTCCCATGATCTCCGCAAAGTCGAGCTGCAACAAATCACATAAGGCTACTAAGTAGAAAAGGTTGTTGCCCAGCTCGGCTTCAAGCACTTCACGACACTGTTCACATGGTGCGCCGGTAAGATGTGTATCCATATGTTTTTTTAATTCATGCAAAGAGATGTCTAAAGGAATAGTCTGACGTTGAGCGTTTACCTGTAAGCAGCCACAAGCCGTCACTGATTTAACCAGGGCGCGGTTGACCCGCGCGGTTGCCTCCTGAAATTTGGACATGACATCTAACACACTCCGGTGCCGGACAAGATACTCTGACACTAATTCCTGAAAATTATGCGGGGAGCCCGCCCTGGCTGGTTTTTGGATCGCCATGCTATTCTCCGCCATCTAGCTGCCCCCTTTTAATAGTCTTTCTAGGAGGGATTCTACTGCGGGAAAATATTTTGGTGGAGCTGAGGAGACTCGAACTCCCGACCTCCTGAGTGCGATTCAGGCGCTCTCCCAACTGAGCTACAGCCCCATAAGAATCACGCATTCATTGTAGCGCATCAATTCCAGAGCGTCAAGCGGAGCAACTCTTGAGAAATTTGTTGACAAAATTCCGCATGGTGTGATAAGATATTAGTTTTAATTGACATGTGCCAATATTTGTGCTACAATCTTACTTATTAATTATTATTTCAATAGGAGGGGGAAGCCTTGTTTAAGGTTGGTGACAAGGTTGTTTATCCGATGCATGGGGCTGGCGTCATAGAAGCAGTAGAGGAAAAAGAAGTGCTCGGCGAATCTAAACGCTATTTCATCATGCGTCTGCCCCTCGGAGGTATGAAAGTGATGATTCCCACCGATGCGGCCAGGGATAGTGGATTGCGGGGTGTGATCGCTCCCGCTGAAGTAGAACGGGTTTTGGGGGTTTTGCGGGCGCAGAAAACAAATATGTCATCAAACTGGAATCAACGTTACCGAGCGAACCTGGAGAAGATCAAGAGTGGAGATGTGTATGAGGTTGCGGAAGTGGTGCGCAATTTGGTCAAGCGCGACCGGGAAAAGGGGCTTTCTACGGGGGAGCGGAAAATGTTGGATAACGCTCGTCAGATTTTGGTGAGCGAATTGGTTTTGGCGCAGGATTCCAAGGAAGAGGATGTCCAGGAGCTTCTGGAAGATGCTTTGGCATGACAATTGCGCAGCCGGCTGAGGGCTAGCCCTGAATGGAGTTCTTGGCCCTTGCTAGTTTATGTCTTAGCCTTTATATTATTAATAGTTTATTATCATACTCGTTACGGAATGCTATAGAAAGGAGGTGGTAGTGCATGAACAAAGTGGCCAGATGGGCATTAGCCATGGCGGGCATCCTGGTTGGATTCTCGGCTGCTTTTTTTGGCTTATCAAGATCGGAAGAGTTGCTTGGAATCAAGCTCGGTGCTTTTGAAGTGATTGGGGCGATCGCCCTGGTAACCGTTTTTTGCGGTGTGTTGGGGTTTCTTTTGGCGCCTATGATAACCCGCGCAGTGATGTCAGTATCGAACTGGGCGGAAGGGCGTGTATCGAGGGCTCCGGTGGAAGATATTCTGGCAGGGGCCTTTGGTTTGATTATCGGACTCATAATTGCTTTTTTGCTAACCCCTTCTTTGGCGCGCATTCCAATCGTGGGACCAGTGTTGCCGACATTAGGTAGTCTGGTGCTAGGTTATATCGGTCTCAGCACCGGGGTCAAGAAGAGCCGTGAACTGGCGGGAGTGGTTAACCTGTTCCCCAAATTCGGTAAGGATCGGGGGGGGCCGAGAGGGGAAGGGGTACCGAAGGTGCTTGATACGAGTGTGATTATCGATGGCCGCATTGCGGATATCTGCCAGAGCGGTTTTATTGAAGGGCCTTTGGTGATACCCGGGTTTGTGTTGGAGGAACTGCGGCATATCGCTGATTCCTCGGATGTGCTGAAGCGAAACAGAGGTAGGCGTGGTTTAGATATCTTGAACCGGATCCAGAAGGAATTAGATATCCCTGTTCAGATTTACGAACGGGATCCCGGTGGAACGCCAGAGGTCGATAGCAAGCTCGTGCGTTTGGCTAAGCAGTTGCACGGACGCGTTGTGACTAACGATTACAACCTCAACAAGGTAGCTGAACTACATGGGGTGTCGGTTCTCAATATCAATGAGCTGGCTAATGCCGTGAAGCCAGTGGTTTTGCCCGGGGAAGAAATGGTTGTCAGGGTGATCAAAGATGGGAAAGAAGTTGGACAAGGTGTGGCTTACCTTGATGACGGTACAATGATAGTGGTTGAAGGTGGGAAGCGCTATATTGGCAATTCCGTTGATGTCATGGTGACGAGCGTTTTGCAAACAGCTGCTGGGAGAATGATATTCGCCAAACCAAAACCACTGGAAAAAGCGGCTCCCTAGAATATTGAGGTGAGGTAATGCCCAGTGTGACGGCGATCATCCCGGCAGCAGGAAAAAGTGTGCGTATGGCCGGGGTCTCAAAACAATATGCGCAATTGCACGGACTACCCGTTTTGGCACACACCTTGCGCATCTTTCAGGCCATGCCTGAAATCGAGCGGGTCGTGCTCGTAGTGCGGGAAAAGGACATCGACTATTGCCGGGACAAGATAGTGGCGGCGTTGGGATTTGACAAAGTAAAGGCGGTTTTGGCTGGAGGGGCGCACCGGCAGGAGTCGGTGCGCCGTGGCTTGCTGGCGGCCG
>DUQP01000044.1 GCA_012837735.1 Bacillota bacterium | reverse complement strand
TTTGCCCAGTGATTATCAATATCCGCCATCGGAGCGGCAAAAGCGGTGATAGTCATGCTTAACATCAGGCAAATCACGGTGATCGCAATGGGAACTCTAATTTTCATGACTTCCTTTCCACCTTTCATAGAACATTTTCGTGAAAACCGAAGGCCTACACGGAAAAGAATATTTGTACCACTCCCTCGTTTTGGGGCAAAGAAACCCAGAAGCTTTACTTGCCAGGGATTTCAGGCAAAGCTTTCCCTGATATTTCCGAATTGTGATGAGCAGGAATAGAGAGCAGATTGCTTTAAGAGTAATGCTGTATGCAAGATGGTTCTTTCAGAAAGGGCACCTTTAAAGGAAGCTATTTCATAGCATCCATTAACAGGTTTTTTGCCACATTGTGCAGTTGCCAGTGATAATTTTCTTGAGGCGTTAGTGGAATGATGTGCCAGCACAGGCGGACCACTTGAAATGCATCTGCAGCTAAGCGGTTGTCGCCTTTACTTTTTCGGACGTCGGCAATTTTTCGCCCCCATTGGTGACTTTGGAACACCAGGTTGTTACATTGGCCGCAAGCAATATCTTGACAAGCTTCTGCTCCTCAAACAGTGGCAGCAATCAACTCCTTCCGAATAGAAAATCTGGGATGAGGGTGAACCTCCTTTATATATATTTTCTGTGAGCCGCTCTAATCCTTCCAAAATTGTCTGTATATTTAGAAAATTCCCACTATTTCTTGTTATGCTCTTTTCCATTACCCCCTCGCCGGTTTTAATTCTCCAAATTCCCCGAGGCCAAAAGAAAAGCCCCGTGGGAGTGACAGATTACTCACTCCCCAACGAGGCTTGTAAGGATGCCTAACCCCTAAGCTGGCCCTGAGATACGTCGTTAAAGCATTTGCCACATCCTCTCATTGTCTACCATGTTCTTTTTTCTTGATTTAGGTGCCGGAGCCACCGACACTGCAGGCATCACCGTTTTGAATCCCCAAGGGGTCAATACTGGTTTCCCAATTGTTTCCCATCACCGATAATAATGCTGGCTAGACCCGTGACTAGAAAAGGCGTCGTTCCTAATACAGGCAATACCGTCTGGGAATACATTGCTGGCCAGGTTCCTTCTGGCCTAAAGGTTCCATCTAGATACCCAGGCCTGAAGGTCTTATCAGGGTATCCGACCCCTTTTGAAACTATCATTGATTTGTTCGCCTTTATCGAAACATAATTTACCCTTTAATCTCTTGACCTGTTTTTCTTGCATCGGCTCATGCGCAATCAATGTCACACCTTTTAACACATCAAAGCCCATATTCTCCCTACACTTTCCAGATAGTTTTGAACCTGCTTGCCAAAAGGGATGAACGCCTGTAGCGGAAAAAGTTCTATTAAAAAACCTCTCCTGGCGATCGGGAAAATACTATGGAAAATTTTTTGTTTTGCCCCACAATCCTCGTTGCAATGAAAATCAATGCACAGCAGCGCCACCGCCCTGGCTAATCCAATCCGGGCTGTGTTCCCGGTCCATTCTTGGTTCATCTTCCCCAGAACGCAAGTTCTAGGAGCGCAAGCGGCTGATCCGCTCGTAAGGAGCGAGGATGTTGGTAATGCGCACGCCGAAGTTTTCGTTTACTACCACAACCTCCCCCTGCGCAATCAAAGTCCCGTTCACGGTGATATCCACCTGATCATCCACGAGCTTGTCCAGCTCCACGATCGCTCCCGGGGCCAGATTGCGCACTTCGTCGATCCGCTTGCGGGCGCTCCCCAGCACCACCTCCACATCCAACGGCACATCCAAAATGATATCCAAGCTGCTCTTGCTGTTAGTGAGTGGCACCTCCAAGTGTTCTTGGCCCTGTGTTCCAGCTTGCAGGGCCTCTTTTTCATCCTTACTCAAAAACTCGCTCATCTACAGCACCTCCGTAATTTGGATGGCAAGTTTGCGTCCCACCAGCCCGGGCTGGCCACGCAATTCACTGCCACCGGCAATGCGCAGTTCCAAATCTTCCCCCACCATCCGCTGGAGCGTAATCACATCACCAGGTTGCAACCCGATGAACTCCCGCACCAACAAGCGCGTGCGGCCCCAGAACGCCTGCAGCTCCACCGGCACCCGGCCCAACAGAGCATCGAGTTGAGCTTGTTGTTCGGCCGCCAGCGCGCTGTCCTGGGGCGCGGAAAACCAATGCCGGGCCGATAAACGCGACGCCACCGGCTCCAACAGCAGATACGGCAAACAAATCGTCAATGCCCCTTCATGGCCATTCACTAAGGTATGCAAACTGATCACGGCCACCGTCTCGTTCGGTGAGACCGCTTGGTTGAATTGCGGGTTGGTGTCCATCGCCTCTAGCTGCGGCGCGATCTCCTCGATATCGGACCAGGAATACTGCAAATGCTCCAGGATGCGGGAGTGCAAACGGCGCAACACCTGCAGCTCCAGCTCCGTCAGCTCCCTTTTCTCTGGCAGCAGATCTCCTTGCCCACCGCAGAGCAAATCGATGATCGGCAATGTGAAGTTCATATTGGTCTCCATTACCGCCGAACCCTTCAGTGGCTCCATCGTAAAGACGTTCACCAAAGTGGGCAATGGGAGGGAGAGAATAAAATCCTCATATGTCATCTGCTCCACTCCGGCCATCCGCACCTGCACGCTCGCCCCCAGATAAGCGGACAGGAAACTGGTCAACAGACGACTGAAGTTGTCATGGATCATCTGCAATGTGCGCAGCTGCTCATTGGACAGCTTGTTCGGGCGGCGAAAATCATAACGCTTCGCCCCGCCGGCATTTGGCACGGCGCTTGCCAGTGGCAAATCGCCGTTTTGCATTGCCTGCAATAGCGTATCGATCTGGCTGCGGGAAAGACCTTTTCCCATCCTGTCACCACCTCTGACGATTTTTTCAACCTCAAAACGCCCTTTTTCTACATCTTTTTGCTGGCGCGGCGGATAAGATAAGGACAAAGCAAGCGCAAAGGGAGTGGCAGCATGTTGCAATGCCCGAAATGCAAACAGCCGCTGCCCAGTGGCTGGCGGGTTTGCCCAAATTGCTACCAGCTACCAGAACCAAGCCCAACCAAACAAATTATTGTGCTCATCAAAAAATCAACGCCCATCAGTTGGCAGGAATGCTTTCAGCTGGGTTGTGATGCCTGGCTGGCCGGGGAACAGGCACGGGCCCTGGCCATGTGGCAGGCCAGTCTCACCGTCAACCCCTCCAACTACCTGGCTCATTTCAATCTCGGTACCTGGTACCTGCGCCAAAACCTGATCGACCAGGCACGGCGACATCTGGTTCGGGTGCGCCACCTGAAACCGGACTACCTGCCGGGACGGGTGAACCTGGGCACCGTCTACCTCTTGCAAGGTGACCCGGCGCGCGCGGCAGCAGAGTATCGCTATGTATTGACGCAAGACCCGCACCATACCGGTGCCCAGCGCGGCATTCAACTGGTCGAACGCCTAGCAAAACGCTAACGGCGCAGATCATTGGCCAACGACCACAGTTCATCGCCGGTCTGCAACGCCCGCGCATTCAACTGGTGAGTCCGTTGCGCGACCATCAAGTTCGTCATCGTCTCACCCAAATCCACATTCGACCCTTCCAGGTAGCCAGCTTGCAATGTGCCCAGACCATCTTCCCCCGGCCTGTCAACCCGCATGCGACCACTGTTGGGCGTCTCACGATATGACCCATCCCCAAGCGCTTCCAAACCGGCCGGATTGTCTACCCAGACCAAATCGAAGCGCCCGAACACCGTCCATTCCCCATCTACAAACCCACCCACAGTACCATCGGGAGCAATCTGCAGTCCCGTAGCCTGCTCCGGAATGCGCACCCGGCGCCGCAAAACCGCTCCATTGGCGATCGCCAGTTCACCATTTTCAGTGCGGTGAAACCGCCCATTGCGCGTCAGAAATTCCTGCCCGTTTTGGCGGACCCGGAAAAACCCTTTCCCTGAGATTGCCACATCCAAAGCCCGCCCCGTGGCCAGCAGGGCCCCTTGCCGAAAATCCTTATCGAGGGCCACCACCTTAGCTCCCGTCCCCAGGGAAATGCCCGGTTGGGCTGTCCGATCCACCGGCATCCCGCCTTCTCTGATCCGTCTGTGCAACAGATCAGCAAACTCCACCCGTCCTTGTTTGTAACCCGGTGTATTAACATTCGCCAGGTCATGAGCCAAATTGTCCACCTCATGCTGTTGCGCTTGCAGAGCACTGGCCCCCCGATACAACAACCGGATCAATTAAACCACCTCATTTCACGCGGCCGATCTCGTTCACGGCCTGCCCCAGAATGCTGTCCATGGCCCAGATCGTTTTTTGCCCGGCCTCGAAACTGCGCAACACACTCAGCATCTGCACCAATTCACCGACCAGATCGACGTTCGCCCCCTCGAGAAAACCCTGCTGGACAGTATAGTCCCTGGCTATTTCCAGCCCGGCAGCCGGCGGCGCGGTGAACAGATTCTCTCCCTGTCGCTGCAAGAGACCGGGTTGTGCAAAAGCCACAATCGCCAACTGTCCAATCACATCATCGTCAATTAACACTCGCCCATCTGCGGTCACGGTGAACTCCTGCTGGCCAATCCACAGCGGTCCATCCTCCCCCAACACCTGATAGCCCTGGGGCGTAACTAAGAACCCTTCGCCATCCACCCGAAAGCCCCCGTGCCTGGTGAAGCGCTCCTGTCCGCCAGCCTGGACGGCAAAAAAGGCCGGGGGAGCATCGGACCTGGTGGACACCAAAGCCAAATCCGTGCTACGCCCGGTCTGCTGCAGTGCCCCGGGGGCAAAATTGATGTGCAGGCCGTCAGCCATCACCCCATGGACATAAGGCGCCAGGGGCTGGGCCTGCTTGCCCGCCATTCGATACAGCATTAGTTCCGGGAATGTGCGCATCGTCACCGTTTGTCCCTTGAAGCCCGGGGTGCGGGCATTGGCCAGGTTCTCCCCAATTACCTCCTGGCGCACCTGCTGCGCAATCATCCCGCTGGCGGTCTGGTAAAGTCCGCGGATCATCTCATCACCCCTCCCCACACAAAACCTGAATCACTTTCTCTACGTCCCCGACCGGCAGGTAATAAGAACCGGCCGGCAATCGATAGTCTAATTCCCGATCCCGCACAGCCGCCTCAAACTCCACTCCCGCCACCACCCCCGCTTGTTCCAGCAGTCGGGCGATGGCATGAAGGCCGGCCCCGGGCGGAATTGTCACCAGCACTTCCTCCGGGGGCTGCTCCGGAGGCTGGGCCGCTATTACAACCTCTTGAGGGAATACCATCCCCAGGGCTTGCGCCCGCTCAATCAGCTCTTCTTCCCCCAGGGTCGGAGTAGAGAGCAACAAGGCCAGGCCGCCCAGCAACAAGCCAATCCCGAGCCCCAGCCCAAGGAGGGCGCTATTTTTCAGCGTTTCTTTGCTCCCAGCTTCAAGATTAATTGCAACTCCCCCCTTGTATGGCCAAAGCGCTGTGCCAGCTCGTTCAAATTAGCTCCTTCGGCATGCGCGGCCCTGATTTCGGCCTTGCGATCCCCCGGGATCTGTTCCGGATCTGAGGAAACGGGCTCCCTGGGCTGGACAGCCTCTGCCGGGGGCTCAGGAATATGGTCCTGGGCTACCTTGAGATACTGGGCAAAAGCGTGCTCTCGCCAAACAGGGCGAGGGCCATCGGGTGGCGGTTCGGAATCCGGCACCTTCTCAACCCAATACCAAACCCCGGCACAAAGCAGACACAACAGCAACCCCAACCCCAACATCAGATAGCCCATCACAGTGCCCCTTTCTAGGCATAGTCTGCCAGAAGCGCCCGCAGGCGCAGGATGGCGCGTCCGTGCAGCTGGCAGGCCCGCGACTCCGAGACTCCCAGAATCGCGCCGATCTCGCGCAGTGTCAATTCTTCGTAATAATACAAGCTCAACAGCAGTCGGTCCCGTTCCGGCAGTTCATCCAACTTAGCCAGCAAAGCACGATATAATTCGTTCCGTTCATGCTCAGCCACCGGGTCCGGGCTATCCTCATCCACCAGTAGTTCACCGCGTTCCCGGCCTCCTTCCCCAGCCGCATCCCACAAAAATTCTTCCAGGGACAGCACAGAGCGCCGGTGCCCCTGCTCTAAGGCAGCATAGTATTCCTGTAATGTCAGGCCGGCTACTTTTGCCACCTCTTGATCACTGACGGGACCGTCTCCCTGCAGGCGCGTCAGGGCTTCCCCAACCTGACGCAGCTTGTCGGCCAGGCCGCGGGGGGCCCAGTGGGCCTGGCGGAGCGCATCTAAGATCGCGCCGCGGATGCGCGCACTGGCAAAAGCGGCAAAATCCGCCCCGCGGCTAGGGTCAAAACGCGTTGCCGCCTCCAACAGCCCGATCACCCCGTAACTGACCAGATCAGACCGTTCCAGGGGGGGTGGTGGATTGGCACCCAGACGGTTGACATGGTAGCGTACTAAAGGCAGATAAAGGCGCACCAGGGCTTCCCGCTGCGCTTCCGTTTCCTGCAGTTGGTAGGCCTCCTCAGCGATCGCCATCCCCTCCCCGTAACTGCCGACGCTCGCGCAACAGGCGCTGGAGCACGAAGGCGACGATCCGGTCCTCACTGTGTTCATCCAGGCCCCGAAACACCACCCCCACCGCCCACAGTTGATCCCCCTCGATCGGACGGGAGACAGTACGCTGCACTTGCGCCTCAATCTCCATCGCTTCCCCACCCGGCAGCGATAGCTGCAGTGTAAGTAGCGTGCCTGGGGGCAGTTCCTGGCGCAAGACCAGCTGCCCCCCGCCACTGCTCAGATCAACCATAATCCCCTTGCCAAAGCCATCTGCCAGGACATACGGCACCTCCAGAGCCACCAGTGCCCGCACATGCTTCCGGTTTTGCAACCGCTGACAGGCCGCTGGGTAACGCAGGCAATAGACCGGCGGAGGTCCCGCCTGATAACTGAGCACTTCCGTCAGGAAATGATAGCAGGCATCCGGACCGATCAGCATGGCCGCCACCTCTTCCCCGGGGGCTAGTTTCGGGCGTTCTTCCGGAGCCAGGATAAAGAAATCGCTTCGCTGCACATCCTGGATCACACTGCGAAAGCGCGGGCCGTCCGCCGGGATAATGCTAATCGTTCTGTTCACCTTCAAGACCTGCTTCCTTGCCATCGGCTCACCTCTCCAGCAAAGCGCCCAATCGGCCCCACAGACTGCCCTGTGGCACCGCTTGTCCGGAGATATCAGTCGCCATTTTAACCAGGGCGCGCGCCGCCGGGCAGTCCGGGTAGGCCTGCATGAAAAGCTGGCCATTGACTACCGCCCTTTCCACCTGCTCATCCTCCGGAATCACCCCCAGCACGGGCAGATCCAAGTTCAAAAACCGAGCACAAACCCCCTGCAGGCGGGCAGCGGCGGCCTGGCCGGTCCCCGGCCGGGCCCTGTTCACGATTAATTGCAACTGTACGCCCAGCCGGTGTAGCCCTTTTATTAACGCATAGGCATCAGTGAGAGCGGCCGGTGCCGGGGTGGTCACCACCAGGGCAGCGCCGGCGGCGGCAGCAAATGACAGGACACTGCGGGAAATCCCGGCACCGCAGTCCAACAACGTAATCGCACAACACCGCCCCCTGTCGCTGAGATCAGTAAATAACCGCTGCCGGACGGCCTGATCCAAGGCCTGTAATCCCTCCACCCCGGACATGCCCGGAACCAACCACAGCCCGCCCGGACCAGTCAGGATCGCCTCAGATAGTTGGCAACGGCCTGCCGCCACATCTGCCAGACGAAAACCCGGTACCAACCCCAACAAATTGTTCAGACCGGTTGTACCCAGGTCGCAATCCACCAATAAAGCCTGCTGCCCGGTGCGGCTGAGCAGGTAACCCAGATTGGCGGTCAGATTGCTTTTCCCGACCCTGCCTCGGCCGCTCACCACCGCCCAGGAGCGGCCGAGGGCTTTACGCAGTCCCGCCGCTTGATCCATCGGCCGCCACCCTTTCCCAAATGCGATTTGCCAACCGATAGGGGTCGGCCGCCTCGATGTCTTCTGGCACCGCCTGCCCTGTGCACAGGTAGGCCAACGGCACACCAGCCGCTTGCGTGATCGGTACAATCACCCCGGGGCAACTGGACTCATCCAGCTTAGTGATAATCAGGCGATCATAACCGAATGGTGCAAAACCTTGCACAGCCTGCAGCAAATCTCTATAGCGGGCGGTGCAGCTCAAAACCAAAAACGCTTCATGTTCCGGCAGCACCCTTAGAAAACCCTTCGTTTCGGTATAGAGATCGTTGCTACCGGGCGGCCGCCCGGCCGTATCAATTAGAATTCGATCGCACTCTTGGAGCTTTTCCAACGCTACCCGCAGTTCCGCCGGCGTCATGGCGATTTCGAAAGGCAAACCCATGATCTCACCATATGTGCGCAATTGTGCCACGGCCCCAATCCGGTAATTGTCCAGGGTGATTAATCCCACTTGCTCATGCCGAAAAATGCTCGCCTGGGCGGCTAGCTTGGCCAAGGTGGTGGTCTTGCCCACTCCGGTCGGCCCCAAAAACACCTGCACCCGGGCGCCGTTAGAGTTGCCGATCAGTGGCAGTAAATGATCGGCTAACCGGGCTCGGATCACCTCGCCTCCCATCGCCTCGTCAGCCAAGGACTCTGGCGGGAGCTTGGCCAGCAATTTTTCCACCAATTCATCACCAAGCTCTTGCGCGGCCAGGGCACGGCCCAGCTCTGGCAAAACCTGACCGTTTGTCAGGCCCTCTCGCATTTGCCCTAAAGCGCGCTTGATCTCCCCCAAGTCCTGCCGCAACTCCTGCCAGTTGATCTGGTCTGGCACCCCTTTAGTCCACTCGGCGGCCGTCTCCACTGCCGCCGTCACCTCCAGGTGCGGGGGCAAAAGAAAGCCCAAAAGGCCCTTTTGCCGTACGTTCCGGGTGGAAATGATCATCGCCTCCGGGCCCAGGTCACGCCGGATGGTCACATAGGCTTCCTGCATATCCCGCACTTCATAACGTTTGATCCGCATCTAGATTCACCGCCTCTACGGCCTCCACGGAGAGACCAGGTTCCAATTCGTTATATGCCAAGACGGGCAGCTTGGCCAAGCTGCGGCCCAACAATCTTTGCAATGGCGCGCGCAGCCGGGACGAACACAGGCAGACAGGCTGGGCACCGCCAACAGCCGCCCGCTCCAGGGC
>DUQP01000043.1 GCA_012837735.1 Bacillota bacterium | reverse complement strand
GGCGTTGTCGGGTGCCCGGTGATAAATCGATCTCGCACCGGGCCGCTCTGCTCGGGGCCCTGGCGAAGGGCACGACCCGCGTGCGGGGGTTCTTGTGGGCTGGCGACCCTTTGGCGACCCTGGACTGTCTGCACCGAATGGCTGTGCCGATTGCCAGGCGGGGGACGGAACTGTTCATCCATGGGCAGGGGAAAGATGGTCTGCAAACACCTGGACAACCACTGGATGCCCGCAATTCCGGTACGACCGCGCGCCTGCTGATGGGACTTTTGGCCGGAGCCTGGGGAGAACGGACCGGGACGAGGGCGATTATCACTGGAGACCAATCGCTGCAAAAAAGACCAATGCGGCGCGTGGTGGACCCGCTGCGGATGATGGGGGCGGATGTGCGTTGGGTAGGACAGGAAGGTTGTTTGCCGCTGGCGGTAATTGGTGGCAGTCCTTTGCAGGGACGGGAATATCATTTGCCGGTGGCAACGGCACAAGTGAAAGGAGCTCTACTGCTAGCCGGGTTGCACAGTCAGGGCACGACGGTCGTGTGTGAGGACCAGATCAGCCGTGATCACACCGAGCGGATGCTGCCATCGTTTGGAGTCGCAGTGCAGGTGTCGGATGTGTCCGGGGGGCAGCGCCTGGTCGTACAGGGTGGACAACACCTTGTCGCCGGCGACGTGGTTGTCCCGGGCGATATTTCCAGTGCCGCTTTTTTGGTGGCCGCGGCTTTGTTGGTGCCCGATGCCGAACTGGTTTTGACCGGGGTGGGGCTGAATCCGACCCGAACCGGGTTTTTGCAGGTCGTGCAGACGATGGGTGGCCAAGTGGAGGTGGTGGCTTTTGACAATCGCACCGGGGAACCGGTAGGAGATCTATTGATCAGAGGTGGTCAGGATCTGCATGGTACCACGATTGACCATACACTCATCCCGCGCCTGGTGGATGAAATCCCAGTGCTCGCGGTGCTGGCATGTTTTGCCCATGGCGAGACTGTGATCCGGGATGCGCAAGAATTGCGCTACAAAGAGAGCGATCGCTTGCGCACGCTAGCGCTGGAGTTGAACCGGTTGGGAGGCGAAGTCGCAGAACAGCCGGATGGGTTGGTGATTCGCGGGCAGGGCGGACTGCGGGGCGGGAAATGCGATAGCCACGGCGACCATCGTCTGGCACTGGCTTTCGCCACGGCCGGGCTGGCTGCCCAAGAGCCCGTATCCGTGTTGGGAGCGGAATGCATGGACGTGTCTTTTCCGGGGTTCAGCGCTTTGTGCCGGCGACTGATTAGTTGAGGTAAGAAAAAGCTTGTTCGGAATCGATGCCTGGATGGAAGGCGATGTTCATGCCGCCGGCCACCACTTTGGCGAAATCCTCGATATAGACATCGATTTCCTTTGGGGTCACCATCAGGCTACCGACGGCCGGTGTCAAAACTTCGTTGATTAAGCGCTGTTGGTCCTGTTCACCCATTTCCGCGATTATTTCATAAAATGCCTGTTCTTCTCGCCGCAATTGTTTGACGAGCAGTTCCACTGTATTGCTGGCAATCGTGACAGCATGCACTACGGTCGGCACTCCCACAGCCAGGACGGGAATAGAAAGGGTTTGTTGGTTGATACCGACTCGCTTGTGTCCAACTCCCGAGCCGGGGCTGATGCCGGTGTCTGAGATCTGAATAGTGGTGAATATCCGGTCCACATGGCGGGCAGCCAAAGCATCAACCGCAATTACAATGTCGGGTTTAATCTGCTGGACGATGCCCATGATAATCTCGCCGGTCTCAATGCCGGTCAAGCCCAAAACGCCGGGAGCGATGGCACAGACGGAGCGCAGGCCACCTTGCACATCTGTCGGCACATCGTCGTGTAGATGGCGCGTGATCAGCAGGTTTGATACCACCTGGGGACCGAGTGCATCCGGGGTGGCATTCCAATTACCTAAACCTACTACGAATATGCGCAACCGGTCTTGCTGCGGCATCAGCCGTTGCAATTCTTCGGCGAAGATGGCAGCGATCCGCTCCTGTAGCTGACGATTGCGTTCCCGCAGACCGCGGGCCTCAATAGTAATATAATTGCCCTGCGGTTTCCCCAGCATCTCCTCTCCTTGCGGCGAAGAGATGTTGACGCGGGTGACGGTGGCATCGGGCATCTTTTGTTCGGAAATGTGCACGCCGGGCACACCACCCTGCCCGGAATGCATTTCATGGGCTTCTAAAGCCAAATCGGTGCGGGCATCGCTTGCACTGAAAAAATGTCGTTTCCGGTTCATCACCACATGATCCCCCCCCAGTACCTCTCATAATAGAATCCCCGCCCACGCTGCTGGTATACAAAAAAGAGGGTTGACACATCCCTGCGTCAACCCTTTGGGAGAGGAGAAACCGGAGGAAGAGCCTATGGGGGAGGGATACCATGTCCTCCCTTTACCCTTCGCACATATTATTACCAAAGTAAAATCCGTTATACAAATTAGGTGTTAGAAAAACTATCTACTGAGACATGGGCAAACGGGCATGGGTGGAGGGTTACGAACACATATGCTATAATTACGAAGGGCAATAAGTCTAGGGGGTGGCAGATTGCGGGTCATTGCTGGAACGATGTGCGGGCGCCGACTGAAAGCTCCGCGCGGTCGCCAGACTCGCCCTACCAAGGACCGGGTTAAGGAAGCCCTGTTTAACATTTTGGCGGGAGCGGTGGCCGGCAGCAAAGTCTTAGACCTTTATGCCGGTAGCGGGGCTTTGGGGATAGAGGCTCTCAGCCGGGGGGCCCAGGAAGTTGTGTTCGTCGAGAATGACCGACGGGCCTGCCGGGCAGTCAAGGAGAACCTGGCCAACTGCGGTGTCAAGGCAACCCTGCTCTGTTGTGATGTGAACGTGGCTCTGCGCAAATTGGCTGCGGCCGGGCGCCGTTTTGAAATCATCCTGTTGGATCCGCCATATGGGACAGACCCGGAAGTGTTGGAACGTTTAACAAGAGCCGAGCTTTTGGCCCCTGCCGGGCTCGTCGTGCTTGAGCATGGCCGTCGGGATGCACTTCCGGAACAGGTGCCGGGTTTGGTTTTGCTGAAGAAAAGGGATTACGGGGACACGACATTATCAATTTACCAAGGGACGTTGCTGAGCCGAGGGGGGAATAATATGCCGGTAGCATTATGCCCGGGGAGTTTCGATCCGGTCACCTGCGGTCACGTAGATATCATTTCTCGAGCGGCCAAAATTTTTGATCATGTGATTGTCACGGTGTTCCCGAACACCGACAAAAACCCGTTGTTTACTTTGCCTGAGCGGGTGGAAATGCTGCGGGAGGCGACCAGCCATTTGCCGAATGTCTCGGTGGATTCTTTTGAAGGATTGCTTTCCGACTATGCCCGCCACAAAAACGCCAAGATCGTCATCAAAGGGCTTCGGGCGGTGAGCGATTTCGAATATGAGATGCAGATGGCCTTGATGAACAAGAAATTATCACCGGATTTGGAAACGCTCTTCATGATGACTAGCAACGAATACTCATATTTGAGCTCTAGCATTGTCAAACAGCTGGCGCGGTTTGGCGGTTGCATTGACGGTTTAGTCCCGCAGGGCACGCAAGGGAAGATCATGGCGCGCGTGGCGGAACGGTACGGGAGCCCATCGTGCCATGAGGAGGGCTAGCGGGAACGAGTGAGCCAGAAAACGATTACGCGCAGGGTGCGGGCCACTTGCATGATAATGGCCCCAGCGAGCATTACAGCAATCAACACTGCGCAGCCAAACCCTACATAAGTCAAACGACTGAAGAAAAACGTCGCGGTCGGGGTCGGACTGGTGCTCAGGAATACCGGCAGGGTGAATCCATCCCAGAAAGCCTGGGCCGGACCCATGAAGAGCAGAGCCATAATGGCCCCGGCCAAAAAAGCATGCACGAGGCGTGCTACGATGAAGGGGGCAATGCTGAGGTCGGTTCCTTGCGTCATGGCCGCAACTTGCGCATGTACGGAAAGACCGCTCCAGGCGATAATGGCAGAGGCGGCGATCAGTTGCTGTGAGTAAGGGGCGGGGCACTGGCCAGCCAGTTGGGTGCCGAGCGTGATTTCGAACAGCCCGCTCACCAGGGCCGGCAGTGTGCCCGGGTGTAGTCCCAAGGGAATCAAGACCGTTCCCAGGATTCCGGTCAGGACTGTCACGAAGCCGATGGCCGTTAAGATTTGGATGATTACAGAAAAGATAATGATAAAGCCGCCGACTGTCAACAGAGTGTTCACGGATCGGCCAACGGCGTCACCCAGGAGCTGCCCAAAAGGGCGGCCGTCTTTTTGTCTGGCCCTGTGCATGCTGAGCAAGGCACGCAAGATGATGTTGCCCTGCCGGTCAGTCAGGACGGGGCTTTGGTCAGAGCCGGCCCGGTAAAAGCGCATGATGAACCCGAGCAAAAGGCTGGAGGTGTAATGGGCGATCATAATGACCACCCCGGCCTCAGGCCTGCCGAACATGCCCACCGCCACAGCGCCGGTCATGAAAAGCGGATCGGCGGTGTTCGTAAAGGACATCAAGCGCTCTCCTTCCGTTTTGGAGACCATCCCTTGCTGCCGCAAGCGACCGCTCAGAATGGAGCCGATGGGGTAGCCGGAGGCCAAACCCATCGCCACTACGAACGCTCCCGCCCCGGGGACGTTGAAAAATGGTCGCATCAGTGGTTCCAGGAGTGTGCCCATTCCATGGACGACGCCTAATCCCATCAGAATTTCGGCGGCAATAAAAAAAGGTAACAAAGCCGGGAAAACCACCGTCCACCAGATGTTTAGCCCCTTGACAGCGGCATCGAAGGCCAGCTCGGAATCCCAAACCATGCAAATTGTTAACGCTATCGCGCCTAGCGGCAAAAGATAAGAAGGAAGATTCCTGCCAATTGCGGACCGGTGCCTAACAGGCAGTTGACGCCAGAGGACGAAGGCAAGTAAGCAGGCGGTTGCAATTAATAGTATTTTGATTGGCACGGCCAACGCTCCCTTCCGTTTCACACATCCCTACCATATATATTGGGAGGCACCAATCCTTAGACCGCTGGGCATTGGCCCGCACATGGGAATGCCAGACTGACTGCTGTCATAGAATCCCAAGGTAAAGTCGAGTGGGCACGATACCCTCCCGGATGACCAACCATTGTTCTGCCGGGAACGCTATGGTATCATTTTTGAGGAACCTGAAAAGGCGGGAGGTGTCGCCATGGCCAGGCCCCAGGTGGGACTGTGTTTGAGCGCCGGGGGAGCAAAGGGGCTGGCTCACATTGGAGTCCTGCTGGTTTTGGAGGAAGAAGGCATCCCGATTGATTTGATCACCGGTACCAGCATGGGAGCGGTGATTGGAGTGTTATACGGATGCGGGTTGCGACCCCGCCTGATCCAGCGCTTGGTAGGTAGCCTGCGGCGTAAACATTGGTTGGATGTCACATTCCCGCGGATGGGATTGATTGCCGGCGAGCGTTTTTTGGAGTTGATGAAGATGCTGAGCCGTGGCCGCGATTTTGCGGATCTGCGCCTACCGGTGGCGGTGGTGGCCACCGATTTGGAGCGCGGTGAAGAAGTGGTGTTGAAAAGCGGCCCGGTGGCTGAAGCAGTGCGGGCTAGTTCATCTATTCCGGGCGTTTTTGCCCCCATCCGGTTGGATGGTCGCCTGCTGGTGGACGGGGCGGTCTTGAACCGCTTGCCGATTAAACTGGCGAAAGAAATGGGAGCGGAAATTGTGATTGCATCTGACGTTGGGTGGGAGGTCGGAGAGCGAAAAATAACCAATATTTTTGATGTGATCATGCAAAGCTTTGATATCGCCCAGAAAGAGTTGACACAATACATCATTCCCACGGCGGATGTGCTAATTGCCCCGGAATTAAGCCATATCCCGATGTTGGCTATGGAGCAGTCGGCCCAGTGTATTCATGCCGGCATAGAGGCTACCAGAAAGGCAATTCCAGCCATCAAAGAGCGTCTGGTGGAATGCGGGGTGGCCGGGCTGTGATAGGAGAAATAAAAAAGCGGGTTTTGACCGGCGTGGTGGTATTGTGCTTGTGCCTAGTGGTAGGGTTTTACATGCCCAGTGGTTATTTCATTATCATGCCCGGCGCGGCTCAGGATGTTGGCAAAATGATCACGGTCGCCGGTGGGCAGAAGGATTCCCAGGGTGCGTTCTTGATGACGACTGTTTCCACCCGGAAGGCCGGCCTGCTCCTGTATCTATACGGCAGCCTGCATCCCGATGCTGATTTAAGAAGCCAAAAGAGCATCTTGGCACCGGGAGAAACCCTGAAAGAATACTTGTTCCGGAATAGGGAGATGATGGTGGACAGTCAAGCGATTGCCACTGCCGTCGCCCTGCGCACCGTTGGTTATCAGGTGGAGCTAAGTGGTGATGGCGCGCGCGTGGTGGGTGTCATGAACGATAGTCCCGCCCGGGGCCTTCTCCAGCAAGGTGACATCATTGAAAAGGTGGACGGCCATCCGGTGGTCATAGCGCAGGATGCGGTGCAGTGGATCAGGGCTTTGCCGGCTGGGGACACTGTAAAGCTGCAAGTGCGCCGGGACAATGAGTCGCTGGAATTGCATGTACCAACTGAGGAGCGGGATGGATATACACAAGTGGGGGCCTGGTTGAAAACACAAGGCTTGCGCGCCGAGACTCCCTTAGCGGTGGAAATTAACGCTGGACGAGTAATGGGGCCATCTGCCGGGCTAATTTTTGCTCTGGAGATCATAGACCAAGTATCGCTGGAGGATTTGACCGACGGGCGCATCATAGCCGGCACCGGGACAGTGGATTTGGACGGCTCAGTGGGGCCCGTCGGCGGGATCTCGCAAAAGGTGCTGGCAGCGGAACGGGCGGGAGCAGAGCTGTTTCTTTGTCCGGTCGGAAACTACGTTGAGGCTTTGGCTGCGGTCGAGCAGATGCGGGTCGTGCCAGTGACTTGTTTGGCTGACGCGGTCAGGATCCTCCGCACTGATCTGCCAAGTGGGGTGTAATAGGCCAGAGTTTCGTTCAATTTCTTGATATTACGCGGTGAGTGGTCCCAAGGTATTTGGCTGAGGTTGAAAAGGTCAGCAATATGAGGGGCCAAGTGATCGAGGATCACGATAGGCATAG
>DUQP01000042.1 GCA_012837735.1 Bacillota bacterium | reverse complement strand
CGGGGGCCCCGACAGGGGCCCTCTTTCATGGCGTGCGCACATGCTTCCTGGAGAAAATGACTGCTATGAAAGTGAGCAGGAGGGGCGTTCCCCCATGGGCCATCCCTGCCAAGGCAAACGAGCCAGGAAGGCCAGCGCTGCCAGCAATTCGCTGTACAAAAATGTATCAACAGTGCCCTCAGACAGCGGCCATGAGGCCGCCTAGGCCCTACAAACAGCCGAGCACGGCAAAAACGGGCAACCGCACCTTTGCTCCCCCCCGGGGCCGCCCGCTGCTGCTGGACGGCCCCACATTCAATAGCCCAATTGCTTATCCACCACATTGATGAGCGGTTCGCCCGCCAGGTAACGGCGCAGGTTATCCGCAAACAGGGCCATCGCCCGTTTGTTGTAATGGGGGGTGCCCCCGGCCTGGTGGGGCGTAACGATCACATTTTCCATCCTCCAGAACGGACTTTTTGGGGGCAGAGGTTCTTGCGCAAAAACGTCCAAGCCGGCCCCGGCGATGGTGCCGTCCTGCAATGCTGCGATCAGGGCCTCTTCATCCACCACATCCCCGCGCGAAACGTTGATCAGGTAGGCGCTCCCTTTCATGGCTGCCAGTTCCCGGGTGCCGATTAATTGTTTTGTGTCCGCTGTGAGCGGCACTGCCAGCACCACGTAATCGGCCTGGGCCAGGCCGGTATGGAGTTCCTCCGGAGGCAGGACGCTGTCCGCCAGGGGATGAGGGGCCGGGTGGCGGCGCACCGCCAGTACCCGCATATCAAAGGCCCGGCAGCGGTGAGCGACCGCTTGGCCGATATGACCAAAGCCAATCACGAGCACATTGCGGCCCGTCACCTCATCCTGGCGCAGCCGTTGCCAGGTGGCCTGCCCTTGCTGGCGGAAAAAGGCCGGAAAGCGGCGGCTGAAAGCGAGGATCATCGCCAAGACATGTTCCGCAATCGGTTGCGCGTGAATACCGGCCACGTTTGTGAGCAACAGCGGGCTATGTACGATCTCCGGGATCAACATCGCTTCCACGCCTGCCGAAAGGGCTTGAATCCATTTTAGTTTTTTTCCTTTGCGGACAATGTCTGGCGTAAACTCCTCTGACATACCAGCGTAGACTTGCGCCTCCGGCACAGCTGCCAGGGCTTCTGCCAGGTCATTTGTGATGATCACTTCTGCTCCCGGGGCAGCCTCCTGGAGCGTCGGTGTGTGCTTTTTCTTGAAAATGCCCCCATATAGCACGATCCGGTCAATTTGCCTGGTAGTCATCACAGGGCCTCCTTCCTCATGCGGCACAATTCTCTCGTTGTTAAGCTTTTCCTGCCATCCGGTTTAACATCACCCTGATTGCGCAAGATAAATGGGGGTGGTGCGGCAGTGTTGGAGGCCGGGAGTTGGGTGGAGCTATATCGGGTGGTGTTGCCGGCCGGGGAACGGGCTGCGCAGGTGCCAGTTGATACTGCTACCCTACCGCTGGAGATGCGGGTCAGGGGACATTTGTTGGCGGCAGCCGGGATGGGCGCCCAGGCCAGAGTAAGGACGGCCAGCGGTCGCGTTGTCCAGGGAAGGTTGTTGGGGTTAGCCGAGCCCTACCGACATGGATTTGGTCCGCCGGTACCGGAGCTGTTGGCGATCGGGCCGGATCTGCGCGCTCGCCTGGGTTGGGGGAGACCGGAGAGTGAATAGCTATGCAGCGGTGATGGCGCGCCGCAGCGAGATCATGCGGGCGGCGGTGGGGATTGACTACGATCGCTTTGAGACCGGCCAGATTGGCTTCCACTATCAGGAGATGATGGCCCAGATCGGTTATGAACCGGCGGCGGTGGAACAGATCCAGGACGAGCTGGGGGTAGGTAAAACCCCCTTGCGGGAACTGGCGAATGTCACGGAACTGGTGCGGCAACTGGCGCCAGCGGGCAAAGGGGCGCGCATCCTGCTCAAAGACGAAGCACTCAATCCGTCCGGCAGTTTCAAGGCCAGGCGGGCAGCGGTTTCTGTCTACCATGCGCAACAAAACGGCTATCCCGGTGTAATCAGCGCCACCAGTGGAAACTACGGGGCGGCGGTGGCGGCCATGGCCGCCCGCTGCCGGTTGCCCTGCATTGTGGTGCAGGAGGTGTTCGATAGCCGCGGGGTCGGGCAACCGGAGATTATCGAGAAAAGCCGTCGCTGTGAGGCGTACGGGGCGGAAGTAATCCAGCTTACAGTCGGGCCGGAGCTGTTCTACGTCTTCTTGCTATTGCTGGAGGAAACCGGCTTTTTCAATGCCTCGTTGTATACACCGTTTGCGATCGCCGGTATCGAGACGCTGGGCATGGAGATCGCCCGGGAGGTGCAAGCACGCTATCATCGCCAGCCGGACATGGTGGTGGTGACGCACGCCGGCGGGGGCAATGTGACGGGGACGGCCCGCGGTCTCAGGCGCTGCGGTTGCCAAGGGACGCAGGTGGTGGGGGTGAGCGTGGATCTGCGCGGCCTACATATGGCCAGTGACCGGGATTTCAACCGCAAGTCCTTCACAACCGGCCACACCGGCTTCGGGGTGCCGTTTGCCACCTGGCCGGATCGCACGGATGTACCGCGGAATGCGGCCCGTCCCCTGCGCTATTTGCAGCACTATGTGACGGTCACGCAGGGGGAGGTGTTCTATGCCACTGAGATGCTGGCGCAGCTGGAGGGCTTGGAACGGGGTCCGGCCGGCAACACCGCTTTGGCGGCGGCCGTGGTCTTGGCGCAAGAGCTGGACCGGGACCAGATCCTGGTGGTGCAGGAAACAGAATACACGGGAGCGGGTAAACACCCGACGGCGCAGCTGGCTTTTGCCCGCCAGAACGGTGTGCAAGTGCGGAGTGGCGATCCGCGTACCAGCGTTCCCGGTGCAAGCATCATCATCCCGTCGCAACCGGAGTTGCTTGGCATTAAAGAGGTGGAGCTCGGCCAGTTGCGGCGTTCCTATCTAAGAAAGGCCACTCAGGGACGGAGCCGGATAGACCGTTCAGACTTGGAATTCCTGGCGGCGGAGGTGGGACTGGGAGAAGAGGAAACAAGAGAGATCCTGCACGGCTTGGGAGTGACAGCCCAATAGCAAGGGGGAAGATTAATGGCGACTTGGCGGGTGGCATTGGTGGGTTTGGGGGCGATGGGGAGCGGCATGGCCCGGCACTTGCTGCACATGGATGGTGTGGAGTTGGTGGCGGCGGTGAGCGGTGAGCCGGATCATGAGGGATTGCAGCTGGCAAATCTGCTTGGGGAAGTGCAGGGGACCGGGCTGCGCGTCACCACAAATGCCGAAGAAACACTGGCGGCGGTGCGGGCGGATGTGGCGATCTTAGCCACCACTTCGTTTTTGTCTACGCAGTTCCCATTGCTAGAGGCGGCGGTGGCCTCCGGCCACAACGTGATTAGCATTGCCGAGGAGATGGCCTACCCCTGGGCAAGTGATCCCGTCCTGGCCAAGCGGTTGGATCAACTGGCCAGGCAGCACGGTGTGAGCGTGCTGGGGACGGGCATTAACCCTGGATTCGTGCTGGATGTGTTGATTATCCTGCTCACAGCCCCATGCCTGCAGGTGGAGCGAATCACCGCCCGGCGGGTAAACGACCTGTCCCCCTTTGGCCCCACTGTAATGCAGACTCAGGGGGTCGGGACGACTCCGGAACAGTTCCGGGAAGGAGTGGCAAAGGGTGAGATCGTCGGGCATATTGGCTTTCGGCAGTCCATGCACATGATCGCGGCCGCCCTTGGTTGGCACTTGGACGAGGTGGTCGAAGAGCGCGCCCCGATTATCACCCGGACCAGGCGGCAGACCGCCTATGTGGATGTGATGCCGGGCCAGGTAGCCGGTTGCCACCATACTGCGATCGGCTATTGCGCTGGGCGGGAAGTAATCCGGTTGGAGCACCCGCAGCAGGTGCGGCCCGATTTGGAGGGAGTCTCAACGGGAGATTTCATCAAGATCGAGGGTAATCCTGGTCTGGCGTTCAGCAGCCAACCGGAGATCCCCGGGGGCACCGGCACGGTGGCCCTGGCGGTGAATATGATTCCGGCGGTAGTCGCCGCCCGGCCCGGTTTGTTGTGCATGACGGAACTGCCCGTGCCCAGGGCCTGGGGCAAAGATTAGCTAAAGGAGCGGTCATGATGCGCGCGGACGATTATGCCATTCGCCGCCAGCACCTGGCGGAATTGACGGATGACGAATTGAAAGAGCGGTTTTGGCAGCTGGCCGGGGAGATCACGGATCCCCTGGTGGAGTTGGCCGCCACCCACACTTCTCCCTCCATTGAGCGGTCTGTGCTGCTGCGGATGGGTTTTTCCGGCCAGGAGGCGGGAGAGATCGTGACCCGGTGCGGGGAAAAAGGGCTGTTGGGTAAGGGGGCGGGCCATGCTGTCCTGAGGTATGCCAGGTTGACAGGCCAGGATGTGCGTTTGGCCGGACTGGCTTTAGCGCAGGGTGAGGGCTGGGATGAGTTGCAGGCGGCATTTGGGAAAGGAGGTTGGTAGGGTTGGAGCAGCATGAGACGATCACGCCCGCTGAGACTGCTCCCATCCCCATCTGGAGTGGGCGGGAATTGCGGGAATCGGACAAATTGGATGTGGAACAGATTTTGACCGGGCTGGAACATTACCGGCCGCGCCGGCGCGGCTGGACCTGGCGATTCGGTGGGGGGCAGACGCTGGGGCCGTTTCAGTATCACCAGGTGACGGATTCTTTGCAGAGATCCATCCCACTGCCGGCCGCTAAATATTTTGGGCAAATTGATCCGCAACCGGACTGCGTGATCACCGCTGAGATCGCTTCCGGGCGTTTTGAAGATGACTTGCGGCGGATGCGGATGGCGGCCTGGCACGGTGCCGACCACATCATGGTCATCCGCACCGCCGGCCAGAGCCATTTCGACGGTCTCCTGGAGGGTACCCCGGAAGGCGTCGGCGGTGTGCCGATCACCCGCAAGCAGCTGCGCGCCACCCGCAAGGCCCTCGATCTGATTGAGAATGAAGTGGGGCGACCGATCAACTTCCATTCGTATGTGAGCGGGGTGGCTGGTCCCGAGATCGCCGTGCTGTTCGCCGAAGAAGGGGTGAATGGTGCCCATCAGGACCCGCAATATAACATCCTCTATCGCAATGTGAATATGTACAGATCGTTTGTGGATGCGGCGGAGGCCAAATGTCTGATGACATGGGCAAAAATCCTGCAAATCGATGGGGCCCATAACGCCAACGCCACTGCCCGGGAAGCCTGGAAGGTAATGCCGGAGCTGCTCGTGCAGCATGCCATCAACTGCTCATTCTCAGCCAGGGTGGGCATGCCGGAGGAACAGATGGCGCTTTCGACTGTGCCTCCCACCGCCCCGCCGGCCCCTTGTTTGCGCATTGACTTGCCCTACGCGGTGGCCTTGCGGTGGTTGTTTAGCCGCCACCGGATGCGCGCCCAGATGAACACCCGCTATATCGAGGCTGATCCCCGCGAGGCGACCGTCACCCATGTCCTAAATGTGCTGATCTCCCGCCTCACTACGGCGGATATTCAAAGCACCATCACCCCGGATGAGGGGCGCAATGTGCCCTGGCATTATAACAGTGTGGCGGCGGTCGATACTGCCAAGCAGGCTCTGGTGGGAATGGACGGATTGCGGGAGATGGTCGCACTGCGGCGTGATGGCCCGCTCGGGGCGGCGATGCGCGAAATTGTGGAACGGGCAGTGCTATTCCTGGAAGAGATCCAGGCGGTGGGGGGATATTTTGCTGCAGTCGCAGGGGGCTTTTTCGTTGATTCCGGACTGTATCCGGAGCGGGCCGGCGATGGGATCGTGCGGCATATGGATGGCGGTGTGGCGGCCGGCAGCATTGTGCCGCGGGACCACGACTACCTGGCACCGGTCTGTGCCCACTACGGCCAGAATAACTTGCCAGACATCTCTTCACCTTGCGATTTGATTGGCGGGTGCACGCTTTGCCACCCGGAAAAGATCGTTTACATTGACGAATTGGATGATGAGGACAACGCCGCCGTCAGGCTGGCCGCCACCAGGCAGCATCGCCAGGCGGGACTGCTGCGCCCGGAGGTGCAATGGTATCAAGACGGGGTGGTGACGGTGACGGCCTTTTTCCCGGCGGCGCCTGATCTGGCGGCCGCCGCGGCTTTGGAATTGGCCAAACGCCTGAACTTGCAGGACCCGGAGGTGTTGCAGGTGCGCACCATGCACCCGGCCGAGGGAACGCTGGTGGAAGTGAAGGGAGTGGTGGGATTTGATATTGACCCGCGCCAGATCGTCATTCCGGAAAAACGCCAGTTGCTGAGCGCCGAGCAGATCCGGTCCCAGGTGGAGCGCCAATCGCTGCGGATAGTGGCGGCTACGGTCGGGGAAGATGAGCACTCCGTGGGGATGCGGGAGATCATCGATATTAAGCACGGCGGCCTGGAGAGCTTCGGCATTGACTGTCACTACCTCGGCACATCGGTATCGATTGAAAAGGTGGTCGATGCCGCGCTGGAGGTGGATGCGGACGCCATCTTAATTAGCACCATCATCAGCCATGCCGACATCCACCGCCGTAACATGCGCCGTTTGCACGATCTGTGCCTGGAGCGCGGTGTGCGGGAGCGGTTCCTACTCGTGGCGGGTGGCACGCAAGTGAGTGATGAATTGGCGCGGTCCTGCGGCATGGATGCTGGTTTTGGGCGCGGCACGAAGGGAATCGAGGTGGCCGATTTTCTGGTCCGGGCCAGGCAACAGGGGAACCGTCATGCGCATTGATGCTCTAGTGGCTGAGATTGGCAGCACCACCACCACGGTGACCGCTTTTGACGGTTTGGACCGCCCTGTGCCGAGAAGGTTGGGACAGGGAATGGCTGCGACCACCGTGGAGGCCGGAGATGTCACGGTGGGGTTGGCGCAGGCTCAGGAGGATCTCCGCCGGCGTTTGCGCCAGGAGGAACTGCAGGCGGAGCGGGTGCTGGCGGCGGCCAGTGCCGCCGGCGGTTTGCGCATGACTGTCCATGGCCTGGTGAAAGATATGACGGTGCGGGCTGCCCGGGAAGCGGCGCTGGGGGCGGGCGCAGTCGTGAAAGCGGTCACGGCCGGGAAAATGAGTGACGGGGATCTGCAAGCTGTGATATCCCAAAGGCCGAACATCATCCTGCTGGCCGGCGGGGTGGATCATGGGGAAAAAGAGACCATTTTACACAATGCCCGCTGTCTGGCCAAACTGCCCGCATGGGGTGTGACGGTGCCGGTGGTGTTTGCCGGCAACATCGCTGCCCGGCAGGAAGCGGTTGCGATTTTGTCCGCCGGGGGCCTGCCGGTGCCGGTGGTGGATAATGTCTATCCACGCCTGGACGAGCTGGTTGTGGGGCCGGCCCGGGCGGCAATTCAGGCCGTATTTGAGGAACACATTGTGCAGGCTCCTGGCATGGAACGGATCCGGGAGTCTGTCGATGGGCCGATCATGCCCACGCCGGCGGCGGTTTTGCGGGCCGCTGAGTATCTGGCCGAGCAATGCGGGGACTTGCTGGTGGTGGATGTCGGGGGAGCGACGACGGATGTGCACTCGGTGACGGAACAGGTGCACCGGTTGGCCCTGCATCCCGAACCCCACAGCAAGCGCACAGTGGAAGGGGATCTCGGGGTGTATGTGAATGCCCAGCATGTGGTGGAGTTGATTGGGCCGGAAAACCTGGCCAAAGAGTTGGGGGAAGAGGTGCGGCCGTTGCTGGCGGCCCCGGTGGTGATACCGCGCAGCGACCTGGAGGTGGCGTTCGTGGAACGGCTGGCCCGGGAGGCCAGCCGGCAGGCGCTCAGGCGCCATGCCGGCCAACTGCGCACAATATATGGCCCCAGCGGCCGGATTACAGTCGCCGAGGGGCGAGATTTGAGTGCCGTGCGTTGGATCATCGGCACCGGCGGGCCCCTGACGGCTTTGCCGGGGGGCCGGCAGATATTGCAGGCCCTGAAAGCCCCCGGCAACGACCGGTTGTTATGGCCGGGGGAAGGGGCACAAGTCTTGATCGACCGCCATTATATCCTGGCTGCCCTCGGGCTGTTGTTACAGGCCGGCGTGAAAAATGTGTTGCCACTGGCGCTCAGTTCTTTCGGTATTCCATCCCCACTACAATAGCTCCTTGGCCTTGTTGCGCTTGATCTGGCCACCGGCATGCAAATCGCCATCCAGGTGGCGGGCCCGGGCGGCGAATTCCGCCCTGTCGATCACCCCTTTTTCCGTCAGCAGATCGATTAATGTGGCGATCGCCAGTGTGTTGCGATAGTCCACGTTTTTCAGATCGGCTAATTGCGCGTAGATGTTGATCTGGCTGCGCGCGTTGCCATTCATGCTTGCGACCCCCCTCATGCGCCACTGGTGAAAGGCGGTGTACCTGGTTTATAATGGTAGTATCGGCTCTATCAGGCCGTTTTATGCAACCTTGTTGCCCGACCGCCCCCGGGTTATAATAGGATTTGTTGGTCAGGATTGCCAAGGAGGGACGCCGGTGTTGACGCTCACCACCAGTTCAGCAAAAGAAACATTCCACCTGGGGGAGATCCTGGGACGTCTTTTAGAGCCGGGCGATGTGATTTGCCTGCAGGGTGAGCTGGGAGCAGGCAAAACTTGTTTCGTGCAAGGGATCGCCCGCGGTCAGGGGGTGGAGGACTACGTGTCCAGCCCCAGCTTCACTTTGATCAATGTTTACCAGGGGCGCCTGCCCTTTTATCATATCGATGTCTATCGCTTGACGGATGTGGCGGAAACGGATCAACTCGGCCTGGAGGAATACCTGGAGGATGATGGCGTGGTTTGCCTGGAATGGGCGGATCGGATTCAGCCCATCCTGCCGCCCGCCTGTCTGTGGGTTGTGATGGGAAAAAGAGGGCCAACAGAACGGTCGCTGCGGTTTGAACCCCATGGCGCCCGTTACCGGCAACTTGTGGCCGATTTCAAGGCAGCGGTCGAGGGAAGGGATTAACATGCTGGTGCTGGGGATCGAAACAGCCACGCTGGTGTGTGGGGTGGCCTTATTGAATGACGAGCGGTTGTGTGGGGAATTTGCGGTCAATGTCCACAAAACCCACTCCACGCGCTTGTTGCCTTTAATCGATAATCTAGTGCGAGAGGCCGGGTTTACGCCCGCCAGCTTGGATGCGGTGGCGGTCTCGAGCGGGCCGGGCTCATTTACCGGGCTGCGGATTGGCCTGGCGACCGCGAAGGGGATTTCCTTTGCTTTGGGCCGGCCTTTGGTGGGGGTGCCTACTCTGGCGGCGGTGGCCCATAACCTGCCGCATTATCCCGGTTTGATTTGTTCGGGACTGCGTGCCCGGCGCGGTGAAGTATATGCCGCCTGCTACCGCCAGGAGAGGGACGGGCCGTTCCTGGTGGCCGGTCCCTGGCTAGCCCCGCCACCGGAGATCATTTCCCAGTTGCCGGACGGCGAGGTGGTCTTTTTAGGCGATGGGGCCGATCTGTTGACGGCGGCCGCCCGGACGCAAGGACTTGCACCACCGCCGGTACCGCCCTTTGCCCTTTTGCCGCGTGCTGCCGCCGTGGCCCAACTGGGCTGGCAACGCCTGCAAAGCGCTGCCGGGGATGATGCCTTCACGCTCACGCCGGTCTATCTGCGTCCCTCAGCCGCGGAACTCAAATTCGGCAGCCCGGCGGGGTGATGGGGATGGTCACAGTGCGGGCAATGACGGACCGGGATCTGGCGGCGGTGGCCGAGATCGAGCAAGCGACCTTTGCCACACCGTGGCCGGCAGCGGCTTTTGCCCAGGAATTGCACGGAAACGATTGTGCCCATTATCTGGTGGCAGATGCCAATGATCAGGTGGTCGGTTTCGGCGGCATTTGGATCGTGACCGACCAGGGGCACATCACAAATATCGCTGTACAGGAAGATTATCGCGGTCAGGGTGTCGGCGGTCTGATTACTGACGGCTTAATTGCTTTGGCCGAGCAACATGGCGTGGTGCTGATGACTCTGGAAGTCAGGCGCTCCAACCTGGTGGCGCAGCGCCTGTATGCAAAACGAGGATTTGTCGCCAGAGGCTGGCGCCGCGGCTACTACACCGATACTGGTGAAGATGCCATCATCATGTGCCGGGAGAAAAGGGGCGGTGTGATTGGCTGGATACATCCTGGGGATCGAAACATCCTGCGATGAAACGGCCGCCGCGGTCGTGCGGGACGGACGGCAGGTCCTGAGCAATATTATCTCTTCGCAGGCCGAGCTGCACCGTCATTATGGTGGGGTGGTACCGGAGATCGCTTCCCGGCGGCATGTGGAATTAATTTTGCCGGTGGTAGATCAGGCTCTCCAGACCGCCGGGGTAAATTTGTCGGATCTGCAGGCGGTGGCGGTGACGGCCGGTCCGGGACTGGTGGGGGCCCTGCTGGTGGGAGTGTCGGCAGCCAAGGGTCTGGCTTGGGCAGCCGGTTTGCCCCTGGTGGGAGTGAACCACCTGGAGGGACACATCTATGCTAACTTCCTGGCAGAAGAGCAGCCGGAACTGCCGGCGCTTTGTCTGGTGGTCTCCGGTGGGCACACGGACTTGATTTACCTGCCGGAGCATGGCTCTCCGCACATCCTTGGCCGCACGCGGGATGACGCGGCCGGTGAGGCATTTGATAAGGGTGCCCGCACGCTCGGCCTCGGTTATCCGGGGGGGCCGGCGATTGATGCTCTAGCCAGAGGGGGTGACCCGGCGGCCTTTGCTTTCCCGCGCGCCCGGCTGGGCGATGACAGCCTGGACTTCAGCTTCAGCGGCCTGAAAACCGCTTTGCTACTGGAGGTGGAGGCGCGCCGCAGGGCGGGCGACCTGGCGGACCGTCTGCCGGATCTGGCTGCTGCTTATCAGGAGGCGATCGTCTCTGTGCTGGTGGACAAGGCCCTGCGGGCAGTTCGGGAATACCAGGTCAAGTGCTTGTTGCTGGCCGGCGGTGTGGCAGCCAACAGCGCTTTGCGGCGGCAGATGCAGGTTGCGGCCGGGCGGGCTGGGATCCCGCTTTTTTATCCGCCGCCGGTCCTGTGTACTGATAACGCGGCCATGATCGCCTGCGCCGCCCATTATTACCTGCTGGCAGGGCAGGTGGCCGGTTGGGATTTGAATGCCTTCCCCAGCCTGCCTTTAGGGAAACGACCACAGGGTCCGAGTCTGGAAGAGAGGATATGTTAAGGGAGGTTGGAGAAATGCCTGTGCTAGCCTACAACGGAAAAGAGCCAAAAATTGGGGCGGACGTTTTCATCGCCCCCGGGGCGTACGTGATCGGGGACGTGGAGATCGGTCCCGGGGCCAGTATTTGGTTCAACGCAGTTGTGCGGGGGGATTTGCACCGGATTGTGATCGGTGCCGGCACGAATATTCAAGAATGCGCGGTTTTGCACGTCGATCCGGATGCCCCGATTGAGATCGGCGCCAACGTGACCGTGGGCCACGGGGCGGTCCTGCATGGCTGCCGAATCGGGGAGGGAGCATTGATCGGTATGGGTGCCACCGTCTTAAACGGCACTGTCGTGGGAGCAGGGGCCCTGGTGGCGGCCGGAGCGCTGGTGCCGGAGAACAAGCAGGTACCCCCCGGCACACTGGTGGCCGGGGTGCCGGCCAGGCCGGTCAGAGAGTTGTCCGCCGATGGGCAGGCGTCTTTGCGGGAACATACGGAAGCGTACGCCCGTTTGGCCGCCTCTTATCTGCGGCAGGAATGAAAGCGGGCTGACTGGTGGAAACTGTGGGGTAAAGGGGGGAGGCCAGTATGCCAGTCACACATCAGCGCATCCACTTCATCGGTATTGGCGGTTACGGTATGAGCGGCTTGGCGCTGGTCTTCTCGGCGGCCGGGGCGGTTGTCTCGGGGTCTGATGTCAAGGAATCATCACGCACTAAGCGTTTGCAGGAAGCCGGGATAACAGTGCGGATCGGCCATGACCCGGCCCACGTGCAGGGTGCCGATTTAGTGGTGCGGAGCACGGATGTGCGCGATGACAACCAGGAACTGGTGGCGGCCCGGCAGGCCGGCATCCCGGTCTGGCACCGGTCCGAGTTGTTGGCGGCCTTGATTAACGAACGCCCTTCGCTGGCGGTGAGCGGGGTGCACGGCAAGACCACCACCACGGCGATGCTGGCCTTGATTTTGGCGGCGGCCGGATTGGATCCGACGGTGTTAGTGGGGGGTGAACTGCCGGAATGGAACGGGACTGCCCGCATTGGGGCAGGGCTGTACCTGGTGGCGGAGGCGGATGAGAGCGATGGTAGTTTCCTGCGCTACCATCCGCAGGTGGCGATCGTGACCAATATTGAGCCGGAACACCTGGAGTATTATGCCGGGGACTACCAACGCCTGGTGGCTGCCTTTGCCCGCTTCATCCGCCAGGTGCGGCCTGGCGGGCAGGCGGTGCTGGGCGGTGATGACCCGCAGGTGCGCAGGATAGCGGCGCAAGCCGCCGTGCCGGTCACATTCTGCGGCTTTCAGCCCGGCAATCATTGTCGCATCCTGCCGGGTGCAGACAAGCAGCGTTTTGTGGTGCTGCGGGGCGAAACGGAACTGGCTGAGCTGGCTTTACTGGTGCCCGGCCGGCACAATGCCCAGAACGCCCTGTTGGCCTTGACGGCGGCTCATCTGTGTGGGGTGCCTTTCCAGGCCGGCGCTGAAGCCCTGGCCAGCTTTCGCGGCGTGAAACGGCGTTTTGAGGTGCTGCATGCCGGGCCGGTGCGCGTGGTGGACGATTATGCCCATCATCCCACTGAAATCCGCGCCACACTGCAGGCGGCCCGGGAGGGCGCCACCGGCAGGGTAATCGCCGTTTTCCAACCCCACCGCTACACCCGCACCAAGGCCTTATTGCATGAATTTGCAGCTGCCTTTGCCGATGCTGATCAGGTGGTCCTGGCGCCCATCTATGCACCGCCGGGGGAACCACAGATTCCTGGAATCAGCTCGCAGCGGTTAGCGGAATTGATCCGGGAGCGGGACAAACGCCCGGTGGCAGTGGTGGCGGGACAGGATGAGCTACTGCAATATCTGTTGGACCTGATGCAAAGCGGTGACACCATTTTGACGATGGGAGCGGGCGATATCTGGCAGGTGGGGCACCGCCTGGCCCAAGCCCTGGCACGACCGGAACAGTTGGAAAGTCGCGCTTGAAAAAGGTATTTGCACATCAGTGGCGAATATGAAAACACAAACCACATAGTCAAGTCGCTAGGGGAGCTTTCGAGCGAAGGCTGAGAAAAGGGCGCGCTAAAGCCCTTTGACCCTTAAGACCTGATCTGGGTAATGCCAGCGTAGGAAAGCAAGGTTTTGGCCTGTTGACTTGGTTTGCCGCAATCCCATGCTGGGGTTGCGGTTTTTTCATTTAGGAGGGGAAAGCGATGCGCAAAGTGTTGACGATTGCCGGCTCCGATTCCGGGGCCGGGGCGGGTATCCAGGCCGATCTGAAGACGATCGCCGCCCACGGCTGCTATGGCTTGACTGCCATCACCGCCCTGACCGCCCAAAACAGTCGCGGTGTGCAGGGAGTGCACGCTGTGCCGGCGGGATTTGTCGGGCAACAGATCGATTCCGTCTGCCAGGACATGGGTGCGGATGCCGTCAAGACGGGCATGCTGGCCAATGCCGCCATCATCATGGCGGTGGCCGCCAAAGCCCGGCAGTATCGCTGGCCACACTTAGTGGTGGATCCGGTGATGGTGGCCACCAGTGGTGATCTGCTCCTGGAACAGGATGCCGTAGCGGCTTTGCGGGATGAGCTCTTGCCTTTGGCCACCGTCGCCACCCCCAATATCCCGGAGGCGGAGGTGCTGGCGGAAATGTCGATCCGCACAGAATCGGACCGCCAACGGGCCGCGGAGCGGATCCATGCTTTGGGGCCAACCTGGGTGCTAATCAAAGGCGGCCATGCTGGCCAGGAGGCGATCGACCTGTTGTATGGCGGCCGGGAAATGCAGACGTTCACCGCTCCCCGTATTGACACCATCCATCTGCATGGCACGGGGTGCACGCTTTCGGCCGCTCTGGCCTGCCAACTGGCGCTCGGGCAGCCGGTCCAGGCCGCGGTGGCAAAGGCTAAAGAATATTTGACCACTGCGCTCCAGCACGCCTACCAGGTGGGAGGAGGCCCGGGATCCCCGAACCACTTTTATCGCTGGCACAAAAGGGGGGACTTTGATGCGTGATTGGGATGTCTATTTAATAACCGGCCAGGAGCTATCGCGCGGGCGCACCACCCCCCAGGTGGTGGAGGCGGCGCTCCGGGCTGGGGTAAGGGTGGTGCAGCTGCGAGAAAAAGACATGTCGACAAGGGAATTGTTGACCCTTGGCCAAACCGTCCGCGCTTTGACGCGCCGCTTTGGCGCGGAACTGATTGTGAATGACCGGGTCGATGTGGCTTTGGCAATCGGGGCCGATGGTGTGCATGTCGGGCAAGCTGATATGCCGCTGCCGTATGTGCGGCGTTGTCTGCCGGCGCACATGTATGTGGGTGTTTCGGTCAGCAATGGGGAGCAAGTCGGGGTTGCGGAACAGGCCGGCGCCGATTACCTCGGAGTGGGACCGATCTTCCCCACCGGTTCAAAAAGCGATACGGATCCGGTTCTGGGGTTGGATGGCCTGCGGGCGATCCGCGCCCAGACGTCCCTGCCGATCGTGGCGGTGGGTGGAATCACGATTATCAATGCCCAGGATGTGATTCAGGCCGGAGCGGACTGCGTGTCAGTGATTTCCGCCTTGACCGCTGCCGATGACATTATCGCGGCGGCCGAGGCCCTGTTGCACAAGGTACGGCAGGCGCAAAGGAGGATGAAATGATGCCAGGCAGTTTATTGCAGACATTACGCGGGCAAAAACCGCTTGTCCATCACATTACGAACAATGTCACCGTGAATGATTGCGCCAATGCTACGCTGTGCGTTGGCGGTCTGCCGGTGATGGCTTACGCCCCGGAGGAAGTGGCGGAGATGGTCGCGGCGGCTGGTGCCCTGGTGTTGAACATCGGCACCCTGTCTGTGGGGCAGGTTGAAGCCATGGTCGTGGCCGGGCGACGGGCCAAGGATCTGGGCATCCCGGTGGTGCTGGACCCGGTCGGGGTAGGTGCCACCAGGTTGCGCACCGAAAGCGCCCAGCGCATATTAACAGCGGTGCAGCCCGATATCATCAAGGGTAACCAGGCCGAGATTAGCATCCTAGCCGGAGCCGGGGGCCAGATCAGGGGCGTGGAATCATTGGGTGAGTATCGGGGGATGGCGGCCACGGCAGCCCGGTTGGCGAAAAAAAACCATTGCCTAGTGGTGGTGTCAGGAGTGGAGGACATCGTCACGGATGGCCAACGGACAACTCTAGTGCAAAACGGTCACCCTCTGCTGGGAGCGGTGGTCGGCACCGGGTGCATGGTGGCTTCGGTGTGCGGCTGTTTTGCGGCGGTGGCGAAAGAGGATCTGTTGTTAGGCTGCACGGCAGCTTTGGCTGTCTTCGGCCTGGCCGGCGAGCTGGCGGCTCAGGCACCGGGCGTTGCTGGCCCTGGCACATTCAAAGCGGCTTTGTTTGATGCCCTGGCCACATTCACCCCCGCGGCGCTGACCGCTGGACTGCGAGCCAGGGAACTGACAAATTAAGGAGGTTTAAAATGACACAATTACAGGCTGCCCAGGCCGGTCGCCTGACGCAGGTCATGCAAACGGTGGCCCGGGAAGAGGGTCGCACAGAAGAATACATCTTGCAGGGTGTGGCAGAGGGGACGATCGTGATCCCGGCCAACATCAACCATCAGAATTTAACACCGCGCGGGATTGGCAAGGGGTTGCGCACGAAAGTGAATGCCAATATCGGCACCTCCACCCGCTACCCGGAACTGGAGTACGAACTGGAAAAACTACAGGCCGCTTTGGACGCCGGTGCGGATGCCGTCATGGACCTCAGTACAGGCGGTGATATCAATGCCGCCCGCCGCCAGGTGGTGGCCAATTGTCCTGTCCCGGTAGGGACGGTGCCGATTTATCAGTGTGCCGTGCGCGCGCAGGCTGAGCACGGGGCGTTGGTGCAGATGACGGCCGACGATATGTTCCAGGTGGTGGAAGAACAGGCCCAAGATGGGGTGGATTTCATGACCATCCACTGCGGCGTGACCTGGGAGGCAGTGCATCGTTTGCGCCAGGAGGGCCGGGTCGGCGACGTGGTCAGCCGCGGTGGGTCATTCATGATTGGCTGGATGATCCACCATGAGCGGGAAAACCCGTTTTATGCCGGCTATGACCGGCTGCTGGAGATCGCGCGCCGCTACGATGTGACGCTCAGCCTGGGTGATGGTTTCCGTCCTGGTTGCCTGGCTGATGCCACTGATCGCAGCCAGATCCAGGAACTGATTATTATGGGCGAGCTGGTGGACAGGGCCCGGGCAGCGGGCGTGCAGGCCATGATCGAGGGCCCGGGGCATGTTCCCTATGATCAGATCCAGGCTAATATGCAGCTGCAAAAGCGGCTCTGTCACGGGGCTCCCTTCTATGTCCTGGGACCGGTGGTGACGGATGTGGCCCCAGGTTATGACCACATCACGGCCGCCATCGGTGGCACACTGGCCGCCACGGCGGGAGCGGATTTCCTGTGCTATGTCACACCGGCTGAACACTTAGGGCTGCCGGACAGGGAGGAAGTGCGGGAGGGAGTGGTGACGGCTCGCATTGCAGCCCACGCCGCCGATCTCGCCAAAGGGATCCCCGGGGCTTGGGAGTGGGATCTGGCCATGGCCAAGGCGCGCCGGGAGCTGGATTGGAAAAAACAGATTGCTTTGGCGATCGACCCGGTGAAAGCCAGGCAGTTGCGCGCCGCCAAGAACAGTGCCGAGGAGGAGACTTGCACCATGTGTGGGGAGTATTGTGCGGTCAAGATCGTATGCGAAGCTTTGGGCAAAGCCCGGTAAGGAGTGGCCAAGATGATTGGGAAAGTGAACGAAGATCTGTTTTGTGAAGCGATTTTGCCCTGTCAGGGAGCGAAATTGCCGGAGGTGGTGGTGGGACCGCAAATGGGGGTGGATGCCGCTGTCCTGCGTTTGGGTGACGAGTATTTGGTGATCGCGGAAGACCCCATTTTCCCGGGGCCGACCATGACAGCGGATGATTTTGGCTGGTTGACCGTCCACATTGGCGCCAGCGACGTGGCGGTAATGGGAGTCCCACCCCGTTACATGACATATTCGCTGCTGTTGCCGCCCGGCACCGAACAGGGCTATATCGAACAATTAGTGAAGAGCATAGATGCACATGCCCGGGCGCTGGGAATAGCGATTGTCGGTGGGCATACCGGTTTTTACGGGGCGGTCACGGTGCCGACGATCGGCGGCATCACGGTGTGGGGCACAGGCAAATCCTACCTCACCCCGGCCGGTGCGCAAGCAGGCGATGACATCCTGATCACGAAAGGAGCTGCCATAGAAGCGACCGCCCTGTTGGCGAATGAATTGGCAGGGACTCTGGCCCAAAAAGGGGTACCTGCTGATCTGATCAAAAGAGCCCGGCACAGGTTACGGGAAGTGAGTGTGGTGCAGGAGGCGCAGTTGGCAGTGGCCGTGGGGGGTGTGCATGCCATGCATGATGCCACAGAAGGCGGCCTGGAGCGCGGCTTGTATGAGATTGCCCGGGCCTCCGGTGTTGGCCTGCGGGTGGAGCGGGCGAAAGTCTTGCTGCCGGATGACATTAGGGCGGTTTGCGAATGCTTTGCTCTCAATCCCTATCAGGTGATTAGCGAAGGGACACTGGTGTTGACCTGTGCACCGGAAAAGACTGAGGAATTGCTGGCGACATTCCATGCCGCCGGGATCGATGCCGCCGTCATCGGGGCAGTGATGCCAGCGGGCCAAGGGATGCACTGGGTGGAGGAAGACGGTCAAGAAACAGTTTTGGCGCCGCCCGCTGTGGACCGGTTCTGGGAGGTCTTTTTTGCTGCCTTGGGGCCGCAGGAGGAATTATGCCGGGAACTGGCCCAGGCCGTGAAAACGCTGCAAGAGGCCGGGATTGCCGCTTTAATTCCCGAGATCGGTGCCAATCTGGCCTATGGCCCCGAAAACGCTCAAGGCACAGAGGAAATTGCTGCCATTCCCGGCCGTTTGTTGCGGTTACGGGACGAAGTGGTGGTCCTGGGTGAGCCGGAGCTGGGCTGTTCCACATATATGGGCGGGACCCTACTGGCGGTCCAGCAACACTTTCCGGCCCGCTGTGTGATCAACCTGCGCCACAATGAGAAAGTGCGGGATGCCTGCCGGGAACTGGGGTTTCACATGGTCAGCATGCCGGCGCCGGCGGATTTCCGGCAGAGCGACGCGGATTTCTTCCGGGATCTGCATGCCACCCTGGCGGCGTGCCGGGAGTTGCCGGATGTGATTGAAATCCCGGATCGAATCAACCTGGAGCGTCTGATTTTGGTGTTGGGACAGACATTGCCGGCCCTGGTGGAAAAAGTGGTTTCATTGGCCGAACGGGTGCCATAGAGACAGCCCTGCCTGGCTGATCCCTGGTCCGGTGTCAATGTTGCTAGACAAGGGGAGGAGGGCTTTCGCCCTCCTCCTGGCATGTTATAGTTCCAGTTCTTCTCCGGGTTGGAGGATAATCACCTCGGCGGCCGTTTCTTCCTCCACCTGTTGTTTGAAAGCCTGTGGGTCCGCCTTGATGAGCGACCAGGTATTATAGTGCATCGGAATCACCTTCGGGGCGCGCAGCAGGGCGGCGGCCCGGACGGCATCCCCCACTCCCATGGTGAAGTTGTCCCCGATCGGCAGCAGTGCCAGGTCTAAATCCTCCAACTCTCCAATCAGTCGCATGTCACCGAATAAACCTGTGTCGCCGGCGTGATAAATGACAGTGCCAAACAGGTTAATCACGAAACCGCAGGCGTGCCCGCCGGCAATGCCGGCGCCGTGCAGGGCCGGTGTCAAGCGCACGTACCCAAAGTCGAAACCGTGTTTGCCGCCGATGTGCATGGCGTGGGTTGTCAACCCGAGGTCAGCGAAATGCTGGGCGATCTCCGCGGTGGAGATCACGGTGGCGCCATTGGCCTGCGCGATCTCTGCCACGTCTTCGGCATGGTCAGTATGGTGATGGGACACCAGGATATAGTTTGCGGTCACATCGGCTGCTTTCACAGTCGCAACCGGGTTCGATGTCAAAAACGGGTCTACTAGGATCGCCGTATCGTTCTCCACCAGCAAAAAACAAGCGTGGCCGAGATACTTTACCTGCAATGCCTAAACCTCCCGGACAAGCATTTGCCACCATTATACCAGCCCCGTTTGGCAATCACAAGTGCGGGCAGGTTTGTGATGTGGATCCGGCGAACCCAATTCCGGGGGTGGAGAGGTGGATGTGAGGCGACCCTTACAACAAAAAATCGCTGTGCTCCTGTTTGTGGTTATCTGCCTTTCGACGCTCTTGGTGGCGGTGCTGGCTTTGCGCGGCGTGGCTAAAGCCCATGATCTGGCGGTGCAGGAGGTGCGGCACGCCGTTACGACAGAGACACTGGCACAACTACAGGGCTTTGTGCAGGAGAAGGCACGCCGCGATGAACTGGCCTTTGCCCGTGTTCGTTCCGATGCGCGCTATTTGGCCAATTTTGCCGCGTTCATTTACGACCACCCGGAATTGTTTCCGGATGCCTTCCAGGGTGGCACTCCTCTGGTCAGGACGCCGGAGGGTAATTGGCAAAACGACCCTGACACCGCGGTGGGCGTGTTTGTACCGCGGACCGTGTCCTGGACGCCGGCCGGTTGGCGCGAAGTCGGTCTGATGAGCTATATCGATCCATTGCTCAAATCCCTTTATGGCCACACACCGTACGTGGTCAATTACTGGGTGATTGCCGCCAACGGGATGGCGCGCACATATCCACACTGGGCCAGTGCTCCCTCCACGCAGTTGGGGCCAGACTATAGCTTCACGGAAGAACCGTTTTTCTTGCTGGCCACACCGGACCAAAACCCGCACCGGGCAGCGGTTTGGGTGCCGCCCTATGATGACCCGGCGGGGATGGGCCGGTTGATGGCCGCCGCGGTGCCGGTTTTTTCGGCGGACGGACAATTCCGGGCAGTGGTGGGGGCGGGCATGAGCCTGACTGAGGTCCAGGGGGAGATCCTGGCACTTCCCCCGCAGCAGGGAATCGGTTTTTTACTGGCCGCCGATGGACAGGTATTGGCCGCCGGAGAGGGCGCTGACCAGTATTTGCCATGGCTGGCAGCGGCCGAGGACGGGCGGTTGGTGACAGAAGACGGCGTCTTATTGGCCGCTTACGCCTCCTTGCCGAGCACCGGTTGGACTTTAGGAGTGTTTAAGCCTGAACAGCAAGCGTTGCAAGAAGCAGAACCGATCATTGCCAACCTGCGCCGGCAAGTGAATTGGATCCGGCTGGGCATCGGCATGGCCATATGTGTGCTCTTGGGTGTGGCCTGGTGGGCCACGCCCTCCCTGGCCCGCACGGTCAGCAGACCGGTGGAGCAATTGATTCAGGGTGTTCGCCGGATGTCGGCCGGAGAACTGTCCGCACGCGTCCCGGTCGCCAGTGATGATGAGCTGGGGCTGCTGGCGAGGGAATTCAACCGGATGGCTGATCACCTGCAGGATCTCTATGCTACATTGGAAGAAAAGGTGCAGGAACGCAGTGCCGCTTTGCTGGCGGAGGAGAAGAGTCGTCAGGCGAAAGAGCGCGAGTTGGCGGTGCTGGCAGAACGCCAGCGTTTGGCGGCAGAGATCCACGATACCCTGGCGCAGGGTTTTGTCGGCATCATTTGGCAAGTGGAGGCGGCACGCGAGGCTGGGGACACTGCCAGCGCAGAGAAGCACCTGGAAAAAGCTTGCCAGTTGGCCCGCAGTAGTTTGGCAGAAGCGCGCGCCTCCGTATGGCGTCTCCGCCCGGATTTGCTGCAGGGCAAGTCGCTGGTGGAGGCCCTAGAACAACTCAGCCAACGCCTGACGGCCGGTCAGTTGCGGGTAGAGCTGCAGGTACGGGGACGGGAGGAAAGATTATCCCCGGCCAGGGAAGTAGCGCTGTTGCGGGTGGTCCAGGAAGCGCTAAATAATGCCCTTCGGCATGCCGGTGCCACTTTGGTGTTGATTGAACTGACATTCACCAGCGCCGGGGTGGAGTTGCAAGTCCGGGATAATGGTCAGGGGTTTGACCTGGAGCAGGTGCAGGCAGGATTTGGATTGCCAAACATGCGGGAACGGATCGAGGCGGTCGGTGGTCGGCTGGCGATCACCAGTAAACCCGGTACTGGCACGGTTGTGCGGGTGTGCCTGCCTGAAGGAGGAGAGCAAAATGGGGATTCGGATTCTGGTAGTGGATGATCACCCGGTGGTGCGGGAAGGGATCATTACCATGCTGCGGCGCCAACCGGACATGGAGGTGGTCGGGGAGGCGGGCGACGGGCACAGTGCGATTGATCTGGCAGAACAGTTGCAACCGGATGTGGCCCTGCTGGACCTACGCTTGCCGGAGGTGGACGGGGTCGCCGCTACGGCCGCCATCCCCCGGGTTGCTCCGGATTGCCAGGTGGTTATCCTGACCACTTACGACGATGACGAATTGATCATGAGCGCTTTGGCCGCCGGAGCGCGGGGTTATCTGCTCAAAGATGCCCCCCGCGCAGAGATCTACCGGGCCATCCGTGCCGCCGCCAGGGGCGAATCCGTGTTACATCCGGCGGTGGCGGCGCGTGTGCTGGGGCAGATGCGCCGGGAGGAACAGGATCCGCTTACCGAGCGCGAGAAAAAAGTGTTGCAATTACTGGCCGCAGGGGCCTCCAATAAACAGATCGCCGCTCAGTTGTTCATCAGTGAAAGCACCGTTAAGACCCACGTGGCCCATATTTACGAAAAGTTGGGGGTGAAAACCCGGGCCGAGGCGGCGGTGCGCGCGCTGCAACTGCGTTTGCTATAATAGCGCATCCTCCATTTGGCGGATCAGGCTTCAGTCAGCCGGTCAGATCAGACCGGCTTTTTTTGCTGCTCATTTCCCCCCTTTTGCCCGATGCCCGCCAAGCGGTGGCAGCCCTAACATGGGAGGCGGAGGGATAAAACATGCGGCGGGTGGTCCTGTTCTTGTTTCTAACGATGTTTTTGTCCAGCATAACGGTCAGTCCCCATAACTATGAGAGCGCCCAGGCCGCCTGGCCCGTTTTTGTGCCGGTACTGCTCTATCATCACTTGGCGCCGCAAGCTGAGAGTTTGCATGAGCATAACCCAATGGTAGTGACGTGCGAGCAGTTCACCAAGCAGATGCACTACCTGCGGGACAACGGTTATCAGACGATCGACCTGGCGCAACTGCAGGGGTATTTGCAAGGCAGTGCGCAACTTCCGGCCAAACCGGTCATGATTACATTTGATGATGGTTATCAGTCCTTCTACCAATATGCGTTTCCTGTTTTGGAGGAACTTGATATGAAAGCGGTCGTGTTTGTGATCGGGGCCCTGGCCCCGGACCGGGACGGCGAAAAGACAGCTGCCTGGTGCATCCACCTTTCCTGGCCGCAAATGCAGGAGTTGGCGGCCAGCGGTAGAGTGGAGTTCGGCAACCATAGCTATGATTTGCACCGCCAGGTGGAGGGTCAACCGGTCATGCTGGAGTGCTCCGCCGCTGCAATCAAGGAGGATCTCAGCCGTTTGCAATCTGCCTGCCACGCTGCGGGACTGCCGGAGCCCCGCGCTTTCGCCTATCCATTCGGGGCCCATGACGCCGTAATTCGGCAGGCGGCGGCGGAAGCCGGTTTGTGTCTCGGATTCACAACGGAAATAGGTTGGGTGAAACCGAACGCTGACCCGATGGCACTGGCCAGATTACCGGTATTCCCCTGGACAAAACTACCATCACTGCTGGGCGGATGAGGGGATCTTTTTGATATTGTCCCGCACATTTTAGCGTTTCAGCAATATTTATGTAATGAGCCTTATAGAAGGCAGACTGAATATGGAGTGATGATTGTGTCTGGGAGCAAAATCCGTTTACAGCAGATCGGGCCTTGCCCTGGTGGGTTCCCGTACCAAATCCAAGCCGGCGATACGCTGTTTGCGCTGGCTGGTCGGTTCAACACCACGGTGGAGGCAATTGTGGCGGCTAACCCCGGTATTGATCCGGAAAATCTGCAGATCGGGCAGACAATTTGCATCCCGCGGGCGGGCGGGCCGCCCCGTCCCTGTCCGGGCGGCAGAATCTATGTTATCCAGGCCGGTGATACCCTGTATTCGCTGGCGCAACGCTTCAACACCACGGTGGAGGCGATTATGCGAGCCAACCCCGGGATCGACCCTGACAACCTGCAAATCGGGCAGCGCATTTGCATCCCGGGTGTGCCACCGGGTCCCGGTCCCTGTCCGGGCGGCCGGATCTATGTGATCCGGGCCGGCGACACCCTGTTTTCGCTGGCGCAACGCTTCAACACCACAGTGGAAGCGATCATGCGGGCCAACCCGGGCATCGATCCCAACAACCTGCAGATCGGGCAGCGGATCTGCATTCCCGGTGCTGGGCCGCCCGTGCCCTGTCCCGGCGGTCGGATTTATGTGATCCAATCGGGCGACACCCTGTATTCGCTGGCGCAACGTTTTAATACCACAGTGGAGGCGATTATGCGGGCCAACCCGGGTATCGACCCTGACAACCTGCAAATCGGGCAGCGGATCTGTATTCCGGCCTGAACCGGGAAGCGATGAGAATGGGCGCGATCACCGCGCCCATTCCTATTTATTCCAACACTGCACCGGTGCTGCCGGAGGTGACCAGGCGGGCATAGCGGGCCAGGTATCCTTTTGTTACCTTCGCTGCCGGTGCCTGCCATTTGGCCAGGCGCCTCTGGATCTCCTCATCGGCAAGCGCCACATCTAGGCGGCCGCCAGGAATATCGATCTGGATGATGTCACCCTCTTGCACGACGGCAATCGGACCGCCGGCCATCGCCTCCGGGGAGATATGCCCGATGGCGGCACCGCGGGAGCCGCCTGAGAAGCGGCCGTCGGTGATCAGGGCCACATCCCTGTCCAAGCCCATCCCGGCGATGGCGGAGGTGGGGCTGAGCATTTCCCGCATGCCTGGGCCGCCCTTTGGCCCTTCATAGCGGATCACCACCACATCTCCCTTGTTAATCTGGCCAGCGTAAATGGCGCCGATCGCTTCCTCCTCTGAGTCAAACACGCGCGCCGGTCCTTTGTGTTGCAGCATGGCCGGGTCAACGGCGGAGCGCTTCACCACCGCCCCGGCGGGGGCGATGTTGCCGCGCAGGATGGTGATGCCGCCTGTGTCGCTGTACGGATCATCAACACTGCGGATCACGTTGTGATCGGCATCCGGTGCCTGGGCGATGTTTTCAGCGACCGTTTTGCCCGTTACCGTCAGTTGGTCAAGGTGCAAGAGGTGCTTTTTGGCCAGTTCTTTCATCACGGCCGGAATGCCCCCCACTTGATGCAGATCCTGGATGTGGTGCGGCCCGGCCGGGGAGAGCCGGCACAGGTTCGGGGTGCGGGCACTGATCTCGTTAATAATGTCCAGATCCAGCTCCAGGCCTGCTTCGCGGGCAATCGCCGGCAGGTGCAAAACCGAGTTCGTGGAACAGCCCAGGGCCATGTCCACCGCCAGCGCGTTTGCGAACGCTTCTTTCGTCAGGATGTCGGATGGCTTGATATCCCTGGCCAGCAGTTTCATTATCTGCTGGCCGGCATATTTGGCCAGCCGCACCCGTTGCGAGTAAACGGCTGGGATGGTGCCATTGCCGGGCAGGCCCAGGCCGAGCACCTCGGTCAGGCAGTTCATGGAGTTGGCCGTGAACATGCCGGAACAGGAGCCACAGGTGGGGCAGCCGTGCTCTTCATAACCCGAGACTTCTGCCGCGCTCATGCGCCCTGCCTTATGGGCCCCGACCGCTTCAAAGACGTGCGTCAGATCCAGTTGGCGGCCGTCATGTGCGATCGCCAGCATGGGGCCACCGCTGATCACGATGCAAGGAATGTCCAGGCGGGCGGCCGCCATCAGCATCCCGGGCACGATCTTATCACAGTTCGGTATGAACACCAGCGCATCCAGGCTGTGGGCCATGGCCATGACCTCACAGGTATCGGCGATTAACTCGCGGCTGGCCAGCGAATACTTCATCCCCACATGGCCCATGGCGATGCCGTCACAGACCCCGATCGTGCAGCACTCCAAAGGCGTGCCGCCCGCCATCCGGATACCGGCCTTAACTGCTGCGGCGATTGTGTCCAAGTGGATGTGGCCTGGTACCATTTCATTCTGGGAGTTAATCACCCCCACCAAGGGGCGTTCAATTTCCTCTTGGGTAAAGCCATTAGCTTTTAACAGAGCGCGGTGGGGGGCTTTTTCCACTCCGGTTTTCACATTGTCACTGCGCACGGCTGATCCCTCCCGGTTTTCGTAATTTCATTGCTAATTCTGCCGCCAGGCGATAATACCTGCTGGCGATATTGGGGAAGAAGGCACCTTTAGCAGGTGCCTTCTCATATGATCAACCAGTGCGGTGCTGCAGGATGGCCTCCAGCTCCTGTAATTCTTGCAAGAATTTATCTGCCTCGCGCCGAACATGGTCGACTAAGAGCGGATCGGGAATAATGCTCAACAGTCGGCACAGGACGGTCAGTTCGTGTGCCACGGCTTTGAAATCCCGGAGCAAGCGAGTTTGCTCCCGCACTTCGTTCGTGAAGCGGTTGAGCGTGTTGAAGCGCCGGGGGTCCGACTCGGTCATGGACAGCAGGTCGCGGGCCGTTTCCAGCAAGCGGGCGAATGTGCGGCGGAACTCATGCGCTGTCGCCAACAATGTGCGCTCAGACGGGTCAAGTAGGTGGATGATAAATTCCACGTGTTCTTTCATGATGCGCAGCCAAAAGACTTCCTGCTCCATGACAAATTGAAAAGAACCCGACTGGGACTGGCAATCGAGCAGGTGTTTGAAGCGCACCGCTTCGCGCATGATGTGGTCGATCAACAATGGATATAATGGGACACGCAGTTGACATTGCACCAACATCCTGAGCAGACGGCGTTTGTAGGCGATGAACTCACCCACTGTGGCGGACAACTCGTTGCGCAGGGGAGCTTCCAAAACGGGGTCGGCGTTCAGTCGCTCTTCCAGGCTCCGGAACCGTTCTATGAAGTAATTGGCCCGCTCCCGCAGTTCGGTTTGGTCTTCTGGTAGGCCGATTTTGATGAACAGCGCATGCTCGCGCATGATGCGCGTCCAAAAGCGGGCATCCCGCATAAGATTGTCGCTATCGCGCCATTGGGACATAATAGGACACCTCCTTATGTTATGTAGTCTATTCCGGGGCAAGGGTGTGTGTTAAAGGCTCTTGAAAGGGCCGGTGATAGTGTGATATTCTTACATAATAAGATTTTGGTACGAGCTGGGGGGTGTAGGTGATGATGGATGACCAGAAGCGCTTTTTGCAGGAAGGGCTCACCTTTGATGATGTGTTGCTTGTTCCGGCGGCCTCCGCGGTGCTCCCCAGGGACGTGGACCTCACCACTCAGCTCACGCGTCGCATCAGGATTAATATTCCGCTCGTGAGTGCCGGTATGGATACTGTCACGGAGGCGCGCATGGCGATTGCGATCGCCCGCGAGGGTGGCATTGGCGTAATCCACAAGAACATGAGCAGCGAAGCCCAGGCGGCGGAAGTGGACAAGGTGAAACGGTCCGAACACGGGGTGATCACGGACCCAATATTTTTGTCTCCCGATCACATTATCAATGATGCGCTCGAGATTATGGCCCGCTACCACATTTCTGGCGTGCCGGTGGTGGAAAAAGGGAAACTGGTGGGGATTATCACCAACCGGGACATTCGCTTTGAAGAAAATTACCAAAAAAAAATCGGCGCCGCCATGACCAAGGATAACCTGGTCACGGCCCCCGTTGGCACCACCATGGAAGAAGCCAAACGTATTCTGGCTAGATACAAGATTGAGAAATTGCCCCTGGTGGATCAACAGGGCGCGTTGAAGGGTTTAATTACCATCAAGGATATCGAGAAAGCGCGCAAGTATCCCAATTCGGCCAAAGATGCCAAGGGGCGGCTCCTGGCGGCGGCCGCCGTCGGCATCGCGGCTGATACCATGCTGCGCGCGGAAGCCTTGGTGGCGGCTGGGGCGGATGTGCTGGTGGTGGACACGGCCCATGGCCATTCCGAAAATGTCTTGAAAATCGTCCGGGAACTCAAAAAAACATTCCCGGACATCGATATCGTGGCAGGGAACGTGGCCACTGCGGAGGGTACGCTGGCTTTGATTGAGGCGGGAGCCGATGCTGTCAAGGTGGGAGTGGGGCCGGGGGCGATTTGCACAACCAGGGTCGTGGCTGGCGTCGGGGTACCGCAAATCACCGCCATTTGGAATGCCGCCCGGGCAGCTGCCGAATCCCGTGTGCCGATTATTGCCGACGGCGGTATCAAACTGTCGGGGGATATCACGAAAGCAATCGCTGCCGGCGCGCACACGGTCATGATCGGCAGTCTGTTTGCCGGCACGGAGGAAAGTCCGGGCGAGATGGAAATCTATAAAGGACGCAGCTTCAAAGTGTATCGCGGCATGGGATCATTGGGCGCTATGAAACAGGGTAGCTCAGACCGCTATTTTCAGGACAATGAACAAAAATTGGTGCCGGAGGGGATTGAGGGGCGTGTCCCATACCGCGGGCCGTTGGCGGAAACGATCTACCAGTTGGTGGGCGGGCTACGCAGTGGGATGGGCTACTGCGGTGTGCAGGGGATCGAGGAGTTGCGCACCAAATCCACCTTCATCCGCATCACCGGGGCCGGTTTGCGCGAAAGCCATCCCCATGACATCCAAATCACCAAGGAGGCCCCCAATTATTCCGTAGATATTTGATATGATTGGACATATTAAACTGGAGCCACGCCGTCTTGCCACCTGGGGACGGCGTTTCCAATTAGGAAGGAAATAGCCGGCAGGCGGTGAATACCTTTCTTAGCTGAAAGCCCCTGCCGATGGCGGCGGCGGTTTTGGACGAGATAAACCCAAAATGCGAGAGGGGGATTTAAGTGGAATTTGAAAAGATTCTAGTAGTTGGTGCCGGACAGATGGGCTCTGGGATTGCCCAGGTGGCGGCGCAGGCCGGGATCGAGGTCGTCATGCAGGACATCGATCAAAAATTCGTGGACCGGGGCCTGCAAGTGATTACCAAGAATCTGCAGCGCAACGTGGACAAGGGCAAGATGGCGGCGGATGAGATGGCGGCAGTGCTCGGCCGCATTCAGGGTACCACTGATCTGCAGGATGGCGCCGATGCGCAATTGGTGATCGAGGCGATCGTAGAGAACCTGGATGTTAAGCTGCAGGTGTTCTCCAAGTTGGAGGAGATTTGCGGACCGGATACCATCTTTGCTTCCAACACATCATCGCTACCGATAACGGAGCTGGCCGCTGGCACAAAACGCCCGGACAAGTTCATCGGCATGCATTTCTTCAACCCGCCCCAGGTCATGCAGCTAATTGAGGTGATCAGGGCCATCCAGACATCACCGGAGACATTCCAGGCCGTGGAGGCACTGGCAAAGCGAATGGGCAAGACCCCGGTGGCAGTGAACGACTGCCCGGGCTTTGTGGTGAACCGGCTGGTGGTGCCACTGATCAATGAGGCGGCTTTCCTGCTTTATGAAGGGATTGCTTCTGCGGAGGATATCGACACCTGCGCCAAGCTGGGTCTGAACCACCCGATGGGCCCGCTCACCCTGGCTGATTTCATCGGTCTGGATACGATTGTCTATGTGTTGGATGTCCTGTATCAGGGTTACGGTGATCCGAAATATCGTTGCTGCCCGCTCCTGCGCAAGATGGTGAAAGCCGGGTATACCGGTCGCAAGTCAGGGCGCGGTTTTTACGATTATTCCAAATAACCTGGGAGGGAGATGATTCTGTGGCGTACGAGTATGTACTCCTGGAGAAGGATGGTTGCCTGGCCATCATTACGATCAACCGCCCTAAAGCTCTGAACGCCCTGAATGCCGATGTGTTGCGCGATCTCCAGGCAGCTGTGCGGGCAGCGCATGATGACCCGGAAGTGGCTGTCTTGATCATCACCGGGGCTGGCGAAAAAGCATTTGTGGCCGGTGCCGACATTGCTTTCATGCAGGATATGAGCCCGCAGGAGGCCCGTCCCTGGACACGCATGGGGCAGGCGATCTTTGCCGAGATCGAAAATCTCGATAAGCCGGTGATTGCCGCTGTGAATGGTTTTGCCCTGGGAGGCGGCTGTGAGCTGGCCATGGCCTGTGACATCCGGGTGGCGTCGGAGAAGGCGCGCTTCGGGCAGCCGGAAGTGAACCTGGGCATCATTCCCGGCTTCGGTGGCACCCAGCGTCTACCGCGGTTGGTGGGCAAGGGGATGGCCAAGCGGTTGATCTTCAGCGGCGATATGATCGATGCCGCCACGGCCGAGCGGATCGGTCTGGCTGACATGGTGGTGCCGGTCGATGAGCTGATGGCAAAAACTAAAGAGCTGGCGATGAGTATCGCCGCCAAAGGGCCGACAGCGATTAAGCTGGCCAAAGCGGCCATTAACCGCGGCCTGGAACTTGACCTTGCGGCCGGGGTGGATTACGAAGCGGAGGTGTTTGCGCTCTGCTTTGCCACCGCTGACCAAAAAGAAGGGATGAAGGCGTTCCTGGAAAAAAGGAAGCCGGAATTCACAGGCAAATAGCGTTAACGAGCAAAAAAAAAACGATCTGGCCCGGGACCCCCAACAGCATGGGGGTCCCCATTTACATTTTCCCATCCGGGGGGTGACACAACTTGCCGGCTAAGCTCGTCGCCATCCTGTTATTGATATTCACCACCGCTGTCTGGGGTTCCACGTTTGCCATCACGAAGGTGATCCTGGCCGAGGCCGGGCCGTTGCTGTTGGCAGAACTGCGGTTCGTGATCGCCACGCTCGTCCTGCTGGGTGTGTTGGTGCGGGCGCGCCGGCAGGGACCTTTGCCATGGCGCGAGTTTGCCTGGATGGGTTTGTTTGGGATGGCGCTTTTCTTCACGCTCCAAAACACCGCCCTGGTATATACCACCGCTACCGATGCCAGCCTGATTGCGGCTGCTGTCCCGGCCTTTACGGCCATCCTGTCCATCATCTGGCTCGGGGAGCGCATCACCTGGCTGCGGGCAACCGGGATCATCGCTTCGATTGTGGGCGTGGCCTGCATTTTGTTGGCACCAGGGCAAATAGCCTCCGCCGGGGGCGTAGGCAGAATCTTGGGCAATGTGTTGATGGTGGGGGCGGCCATTTCCTGGGCCATTTACACCACGTTCACCAAAAACATCCTGGACCGCTTGGGTGCTGCCCTGGCCACAGCCGGGACAGGACTGGCGGGGATCATCTTCATGGCGCCGCTGGCGGCCGGGGAGGTGATCGTGACCGGTCTGTGGCCTGTTTCGGCGCCGGTTTGGTTGGCGATCCTTTACATGGGGGCAATCGCCTCCGGCCTGACGTTCTTCACTTGGAACAAAGGCCTACAGCAAATGGACGCCTCGGCGGCGGCCGTGTTTTTGAATTTGGTACCGGTGTTTTCCATCTTGACGGCGGCGCTGATGTTAAATGAGCGGCTAGGGCCGCAGCACCTGGCGGGGGGTGCCCTGGTGTTGGTCGGGGTGTATTTTGCGGCGCTGCCGGGGCCAAAAACGGACGGGTGAGACGGGCAACCTTTGGGATTTATGTCAATTCCAGGCCAAGGCACATAGACTGCACAAAGGGGTAACCTCAAACCGCGAAAGGAGTGCCTGGCTTTGGAATATAAAGAATATGTGGTGAAAAAGGGCGATACTTTGTGGGAAATCGCCCGTTGTCACGGAATTTGCCTGCAGCAGCTTTTGGCGGCTAACCCGCAGATCGAGAACCCGGATTTGATTTACCCGGGACAGGTCATTTATATCCCGGTGAAGGATGAAGCACCCTGCCCACCGGGCAAACCGCCCATGTGCGATAAACCATATCCGCCACTGCGGGTGGAGTGTCCGAATCGCGATTATGCGCGCCTGTTGCACGAGGATTACGCCGGGGCCGGCGGGGAGATCACAGCCATCATGCAGTACCTGTATCACTCATTTGCCTGTTGCATGCGCTATGAGGAAACGGCTGAGTTGTTAGAAGCGATCGCCATTAACGAGATGTATCATATGGAGGTCCTGGCCAAGCTGATTGTGTTGTTGGGTGGCGACCCGGATTACACGGATGCCTGCGGTGAATTCTGGTGCGCGAACAACGTGGCATACTGTTACTGCGATATCTGCCGCCAATTAATGGCTAATATCGAGGGGGAGCGGGCGGCGATCGCGCAATATCGACGCCATATGGAGCAGATCAATGATCGTTATGTGAAAGCGGTGCTGGCGCGGATCATCGAAGATGAAGAACACCATCTGCAGCTGTTGCAAAAAGCGTATGAATGTGAGTGTAAACGGCGCGACTGACTGGGGTGTAACCGCTTGACACCCCGGGCTCAGTTTTGGTATATTGAGGCCGTCAGGCCCGGCCCGATTTTTTCCGGGCCGGGGCTTTTTCTTTTTTGGGGAGAATTGGCCTGTTGTGTCTTCTGCGGAGGTGATGGGATTGGACAAAAAACTGGAAATTGGCGAGATGCTCCTGACGGAGGTTACGATTCAAAACCGGGTGCGGGAATTAGCCTGGCAAATTTCACACGATTATGAAGGAAAAAGGCTCCTGGTGGTCGCTGTGCTGAAGGGAGCTTTTATATTTGTGGCCGATTTGGCCCGGCACTTGCAGGTGCCGGCGGCTTTCGATTTCCTGGCTGTGTGCAGTTATGGTTCCGCCACCGCCAGTTCCGGCGAAGTACGCATCTTGAAAGACTTAGATGAAAGTGTGGAAGGTTGGGATGTGCTGCTTGTCGAAGATATTGTCGATACGGGACTGACCCTGAACTATCTAACCCAGAGCCTGTGGGCCCGGCGCCCGGCTTCCTTGCGGATCTGTTCTTTGCTGGACAAGCCCGCCCGCCGGCAGGTGCCAGTGAAACTCGATTATTGTGGATTCCAGATCCCAGATAAGTTCGCGGTCGGCTACGGGTTGGATTTCGATGGGCGCTATCGCAACGCGCCCTTCATCTTTGTTCCAGCCGAGTGCCTCACGGAAGGAGAGAAAGGCTGTGACTAACGCCTATGACGAGCTGATTCTAGTCCTGGATTTCGGGGCGCAATACGGGCAACTGATCGCCCGCCGCATCCGGGAGGCAAACGTCTATTGTGAGGTCTTGCCCCATAACACGCCCCTGGCGGAGATCATGGCCCGCCAACCGCGGGGGATCGTATTGAGCGGTGGCCCGGCCAGCGTCTCTGCGCCCGGCGCGCCGGATTGTGATCCGGGCCTGTTTGCAGCCGGGATACCGGTGCTGGGAATCTGTTATGGCATGCAACTGATGGCCCATCGCCTGGGGGGAGACGTGGCCCAGGGCCAGCAGCGGGAATATGGCAAGGTAGTGGTGCGGGTGGATGATGATCAGGACCTGTTCTATGGCCTGGGCAGGGAAACGCCAGGTTGGATGAGCCATGGAGATTTAATCCGCCGGCCGCCGCCCGGGTTCAAGATCCTGGCCCATACGGAGAACACGCCGGTGGCAGCGATGGGTGATTCTACCAAGCGGTTATATGGTGTGCAATTCCACCCGGAAGTAACCCATACTAGTCAGGGAAAGCAGGTTCTGGCCAATTTCCTGTATCGGATCTGCGGTTGTGGCGGGAATTGGACGACGGGTTCGTTCATTGAGCGGGCAGTGGCCCATATCCGTGCCCAGTGCGGTGAGGCGCGCGTCCTGTGTGCATTAAGCGGCGGGGTGGACTCGTCCGTAGCGGCCGCTCTAGCCCACCGGGCGGTCGGTGACCGCCTGACATGTATCTTTGTCGACCATGGCCTGCTGCGCAAGGGGGAAGCGCAGCAGGTGATCCAGACCTTCCGCGATCATAAGGGCATTAACCTGGTGCATGTGCAGGCCGAAGAGCGCTTTTTGGCGCGCCTGGCTGGGGTCACGGATCCCGAGGAGAAGCGTAAGCGGATCGGCCATGAATTCATCCGCGTGTTTGAGGAAGAAGCGGCCCAGCTGGGGGATGTGCCGTTTTTGGTCCAGGGCACGGTGTACCCGGATGTGATTGAGAGCGGTAGCAAGACAGCGGCCGTGATCAAAAGCCACCACAATGTGGGCGGACTGCCGCAGGATATGGGGTTTACGCTGGTGGAGCCGTTGCGCGCCCTGTTTAAGGACGAGGTGCGCCAGGTGGGGCTGGAATTGGGCCTGCCGGAGGAAATCGTGTACCGGCAACCGTTCCCGGGCCCGGGGCTGGCAATCAGGATCATTGGCGCCGTGAACCGGGAGCGGCTGGAGATCCTGCGGGAAGTGGATGCGATCGTGCTGGAGGAGATCAAACAGGCCGGATTATATCACCAGCTGTGGCAGAGTTTTGCCATTTTGCCCACCATGCGCAGTGTGGGCGTGATGGGTGATGACCGCACATACGCCTATCCGGCTGTGCTCCGGGCCGTCACCAGTCTGGACGGGATGACGGCCGATTGGGCCCGCCTGCCTTACGATGTGCTGGAACGGATCTCAAACCGGGTTGTGAATGAGGTGCCTGAGGTGAACCGGCTCGTGTATGATGTGACATCGAAACCGCCGGGCACCATTGAGTGGGAATAAGTTGACCGAGGGGGAAACGAGTTGGATAATCCTGCGGTTTTGATTGTGATGGGCAGTGATTCCGATTTGCCAGTGGCGGCGAAAGCGGCCGAGTTGCTGGAAGCGATGCAAGTGCCGTGTGAGGTGACGATCGCGTCCGCCCACCGCACGCCGCAACTGGTTGCGGAATTGGCGGCCGGCGTGCGGGAGCGCGGGATCAAGGTGGTGATCGCGGCCGCTGGGGGGGCTGCCCACCTGGCCGGCTTTTTTGCCGCCCATACCACCGTGCCCGTGATCGGGCTTCCCATCAGCAATGGCCCGTTGCGCGGGCAGGATGCCCTGCTGGCCACTGTGCAAATGCCGCCGGGGGTTCCGGTGGCGACGGTGGCGATCGATGGGGCCCAGAATGCCGCTTTGCTGGCCTGCCAGATCCTGGCCACGGGTGACGCCCTGTTAGCGGAACGATTGGCCAAATTCCGGGCCGAGATGGCTGCCGATGTGGCGAAAAAGGCCGACAAGCTGGCCTCGATGGGCTACCAGACATACTGCTTGGCATTGCGGCAGGTGAAAAAACCGTGATCACACGTTACGCAAGACCGCAAATGAGATCACTGTGGAGTCAAGAGAGCAAGTTTCAGACCTGGCTGGAGGTGGAATTGCTGGCCTGCGAGGCCTGGTGCCAGCTGGGGGTGATCCCGGCCCAGGCTGTGCAAGAAATCAAGGACCGGGCCGGCTTCGACTTGGGGCGCATCGCAGAAATTGAGGCCGAGACCAGGCATGATGTGATCGCGTTTTTGACCGCCGTCGGCGAGCGAGTCGGCCCCGCCGCCCGCTATATCCACTACGGCCTCACATCTTCCGATGTGGTCGATACGGCTTTGTCGGTGCAGATGGTCAGGGCGGTCGATATTTTGCTCAAAGGGCTTGCCGACTTGAAAGCCGTCTTGCGGGAGCAGGCCATCCGGCACCGGGCCACGGTGATGGTGGGCCGCACGCACGGTATCCATGCCGAGCCGGTGGTGCTCGGTCTGAAATTCGCTTTGTGGCTGAGCGAGACGGAGCGTAACCTGGCCCGCTTGCGGGTGGTGCGGGAGCGGGTGGCGGTTGGTAAGCTCTCCGGGGCGGTGGGCACATATGCCAACCTGGACCCGCGCGTGGAGGAATATGTGTGCCGGGCTTTGGGTTTGCAGCCGGCGCCTGTTTCCACCCAGATCCTGCAGCGGGACCGGCACGCGGAATTGCTTACGACCCTGGCTGTGATTGCCGGTTGCTTGGAGAAGTATGCCACAGAGGTGCGGTTGCTGCAAAAGACGGAGACGCGCGAAGTGGAAGAGCCGTTCCGGCCCGGCCAAAAGGGTTCTTCTGCCATGCCCCATAAACGCAACCCTGTGTCAAGCGAACGGATCGCCGGGCTAGCGCGCGTGGTGCGCGGGCACGCCCTGACTGCCCTGGAGAATATCTCCCTATGGCACGAGCGGGATATCTCCCATTCCTCAGCGGAACGGATTATTATCCCCGATAGCACCACGTTAGTGGATTTCATGCTGACGCAGGTGACCGATATCCTGCGGGACTTGCACATTTATCCCGCCAACATGGTGCGTAACCTGCAGGCCACCCAGGGACTGATTTTTTCCCAGCGCGTTTTGCTGGTCCTGGTGCAAAAAGGCCTGACGCGCGAAGATGCCTACCGGGTGGTGCAAGACGCTGCCATGCAGACCTGGAGCGGGGCGGGCCATTTACGGGATGTGTTGGCCAAAGACGAGCGCCTGATGGCAGTGATTGATGAGCGGGAATTGGCGGCCTGTTTTGATCCCAACGGGTTCTTGCAGCACGTTGGGACGATCTATGACCGGTTGGGCTTATCCGAATGACGGGAGGAGTGGCCGTGGAGCGTGGCGCCAAGCTGTATGAAGGGAAAGCGAAAGTGATTTATGCCACCGCCGATCCGCAGGTGGTGTGGATGGAATTCAAGGATGAGGCAACGGCTTTCAATGGGCAAAAACGGGGCACGATTGCCGGCAAAGGAGCGGTGAACGCCCGGATCACGGGCCTGGTGTTTGAAAAGTTGGCGGCCGCTGGCATTCCGAACCATCTGGTGCAGCAGCTCAGTGAGCGCGTCTTGTTGACCCGCCGGGTGCAGATCATTCCGTTGGAAGTAGTGGTGCGCAATATAGCCGCCGGCAGTCTCACAAAGCGCCTGGGACTGGCAGAGGGAACGAAGCTGCCGGCACCGGTGTTGGAGTTCTATTACAAAAACGATGACTTGGGTGATCCGTTTGTGAATGACTCCCACATTGCAGTGCTGCAGCTGGCCACGCCGGAGCAACTGCAGGCCCTGTGCGCTTACAGCAGGCGCATCAATGAAATCCTTGTTCCTTATTTCGCAGCCGCCGGCCTGGAGCTGGTGGACTGCAAGCTGGAGTTCGGCACAGCGGACGGGGAGATTATGTTGGCGGATGAGATTTCCCCTGACACATGTCGTTTCTGGGATCTGACCACGGGCGAGAAACTGGACAAGGATCGCTTCCGGCGCGATTTGGGGAATGTGGCAGAAGCTTATCAAGAGGTGCTGATGAGGCTGGAGAGGGGGACTGCACTGTGATGTGGGAAGCTTGCGTGCAGGTGATGCTGAAGCCGGGGGTGCTTGATCCGCAGGGGGAGACGGTTGGGAAAGCCCTGCGCACGCTCGGTTATGACGAGGTGCAAACTGTCCGGGTTGGCAAAGTATTGAAAATCAAGGTGGAAGGTGCGGATCAAGCAGCAGTGGCGGCGCGCGTGGAAGAGATGTGCCGCAGGCTGCTGGCCAACCCGGTGATCGAGCAGTATAGCTTCCAGCTGGTCAAGGAGAGTGAAGGGTAGTGCGGGCTGCTGTAATCGTGTTGCCGGGGTCGAACTGTGATGTGGATGCCTACCATGTATTGCGCGAGGTGGTGGGCCTGGAGACGGATTATGTCTGGCACCAGGAAGGGGATCTGTCCCGTTATGACCTGCTGGTAATACCGGGCGGTTTTTCTTACGGCGATTACCTGCGCGCTGGCGCGATCGCCAAGTTTTCCCCGGCTATCCAGGAGGCGGCCCGGGCCGCTGCCCAGGGCAGGTTGGTGCTGGGGATTTGCAACGGCTTTCAAGTCTTGCTGGAGACCGGTCTCTTGCCCGGAGCGATGCGCTCTAATGAGAGCATGTTGTTCCGGTGTCGCTTTGTCCACCTGCGGGTGGAAAATACCGACATACCTTTCACGCACGAATACAAAACCGGGGCAGTGCTGCGCATCCCGGTGGCGCACGGCGAGGGGAATTATTATGCCGATGCCGAGACCCTGCAGGAATTGCAGGAGCATGGGCAAGTAGTTTTTCGTTACGTGGATGAAACTGGCGCACCCACGGCGGCCGCGAATCCGAACGGCTCGCTGGCGAACATCGCTGGCATCTGCAACCGGGAGGGAAATGTGTTGGGGATGATGCCGCATCCGGAACGCTGCGCGGAAACGATTCTGGGCTCGCAGGACGGGCGGCGGGTCTTCACTTCTGCCCTGGCCTGGTGGCGCAATAAAGGGGTGATCGGGCGTGGCTGAACGCTGGGAGAATGTGGGCCTGACGGCCGAGGAATATGATCGGATCATCACCATTTTGGGGCGGGAACCGAATGACTTGGAGTTGGGGCTATATGGTTTGATGTGGTCCGAACACTGCAGCTACAAACACTCGAAGATTCATTTGGCTTTGTTCCCCAGCGCGGGCGAGGCGGTGCTGCAGGGTCCGGGGGAAAACGCCGGGGTGTTGGACATCGGCAATGGACTGGGGCTGGCATTCCGCCTAGAATCACACAACCACCCTTCGGCAATCGAACCCTATCAGGGGGCGGCCACCGGGATCGGCGGAATCGTGCGCGACATTTTTACGATGGGCGCCCGTCCGATTGCTTTGCTGGATTCCCTGCGGTTCGGCACTCTGGATGAACCCCGCAACCGTTATTTGTGTAGCGGTGTGGTGTCTGGAATCAGCGGTTACGGCAATTGTCTCGGTCTGCCGACCGTGGGCGGGGAAGTATATTTTGATTCTTGCTACCGCGGCAATCCCCTGGTCAATGTCTTGTGTTTGGGGTTGGTGCCCAAAGACCGGATCGTGCGCGGCCAGGCCACCGGGGTGGGGAATCCGGTTTTTATCGTTGGAGCGCGCACCGGTCGCGATGGCATCCACGGTGCCAGCCTGCTGGCTTCGCGGGAGTTCGATGAGTCGGCGGAAGAGATGCGGCCGGCGGTGCAAGTGGGCGACCCGTTTATGGAAAAGCTACTGATTGAGGCCTGTCTGGAGCTGTTTGAGACTGATTTCGTGGTGGGTATGAATGACTTGGGAGCGGCTGGTTTGACGTCTGCCTGCAGTGAGACAGCCGGGCGCGCCGGCAGCGGCATGGAGCTGGATGTGGCTTTAGTGCCGCGCCGCGAGGAGGGGATGAACCCCTACGAGGTGATGCTGTCCGAGTCTCAAGAACGGATGCTGGTGATCGTCCGCCAGGGTTGTGAAGACCAGGTGCGGCAGATCTTTGAAAAGTGGGGTCTGGAAGCGGCGCAGATTGGCCGCGTGACTGATGACGGCCTGCTGCGCGTGCGCGAAAACGGCCGGTTGGTGGCGGAGGTGCCGGCGGCCTCTTTGTCCGATCAAGCACCGGTATATGACCGGCCGCGCCGGCGGCCGGATTACCTGGACGAGACAAGCGCTTTTGATATCGACCAGATCCCGGTCCCGGAAGAATATGAGAGTTGGCTGCAGCGGCTATTGCAATCACCCAATCTGGCTAGTAAAGAATGGATCTTCGGCCAGTTTGACTACATGGTGCGGACAAACACGATCGTTTACCCGGGCGGCGATGCCGCCGTGTTGCGGATCAAGGGCAGTGAGCGCGGGGTGGCGGTGAGCACGGACGGCAATGCCCGCTATTGTTATCTCGATCCGCATCTGGGGGGCGCGATCGCCGTGGCGGAAGCGGCCCGGAATGTGGTCTGCACCGGCGCCCGTCCGGCTGGCATCACGAACTGCCTGAATTTCGGCAGTCCGGAACGCCCGGATGTGCTGTGGCAGTTCCGCCAGGTGATTGAGGGGATGAGCGAGGCCTGCCGCGCTTTGGGGACACCGGTGACGGGCGGGAATGTGAGCTTCTACAATGAGACGAGCGGCCAGGCCATCCATCCCACCCCGGTGGTGGGGATGGTGGGTCTGCTGGATGATATCTCGAAACGCTGTACGGCTGGTTTCAAGGGCGCCGGCGATGTGGTGGTGCTGCTGGGTAGCAATCGCCCTGAGCTGGGTGGCAGTGAGTACCTGGTGCAGCGCACTGGCCAGGTCACCGGCCGGCCGCCCCGCCTCGATCTGGATCTGGAGCGGGCGGTGCAGGAGACGTGCCTGGCGGGGATCAGTGCCGGCTTGATTCGTTCCGCCCACGACTGTGCGGAAGGCGGTCTGGCGGTGGCCCTGGCGGAATGCTGCTTTTTGTCCAGCACAGATGATCTGGCCCCACCCCAGCTGCCCGGCCGAACGCCGGCGGTGGGAGTGCAGGTCAGCCTGCGCAGCGAAATGCGCCCGGATGCCCTGTTGTTTGGTGAGTCCCAATCCCGCATCCTGGTGACGGTGAAAGAGGAGGATGTGCCGCAGTTGGAGGAGATCGCCCGCAGTAATGGCGCGCCGTGCACTGTGCTGGGGATGACCGGCGGCGAGCGCCTGATGATCACTGGCGGACCGGCCGGCCAGCAGTTGATCGATCTGCTGGTAACGGAACTGTGGCAGTCCTGGCAGAGTGCTTTGGAAAAGCTGCTTGGTGAATAAATTAATTGTGAGGGGTGCGCGATGCGTTCCTATCCAGAAGATGAAGTAACATTGCAGCCTGACGACAAGCCACGCGAAGCATGCGGAGTTTTCGGCATCTTTAACCACCCCGAGGCGGCCCGCCTAACATATTACGGCCTTTACGCCCTGCAGCACCGGGGGCAGGAGAGTGCCGGGATCGCTTGTGTGACGGAGCGGGGCATGGTTGTGCACAAGGATATGGGGCTGGTTTCGGAAGTATTCGACCATGGCGCCCTGGAGCAGCTGACGGGGACGGCCGCTTTAGGTCATGTCCGTTACTCCACTACCGGCTCCAGTGTGGTGGCCAATGCCCAGCCGCTCGTGATCAGGTACCGGCGTGGGGCGGTGGCGCTCTGCCACAACGGCAATCTGGTCAACGCTGGTCAGATCCGGGAGGAACTGGAGGAAAACGGTTCCATTTTCCAGACCACCCTGGACACTGAGGTGTTGGCGCATTTAATTGCGCGCCTGGGCAAGAACGGGTTGGAAGAGGCGGTCATGCGCGGCATGCAGGTGATCCAGGGAGGTTATGCCTTTGGCATCATGACCGAGAACAGTCTGATGGGGTTACGTGACTCGAACGGGATCAGGCCCCTGGCAATCGGCCGGTTGGGAGATGCCTGGGTCCTGTCGTCGGAGAGTTGCGCCTTCGATACGATTGGCGCCGAGATGGTGCGGGAAGTGAATCCAGGCGAGCTGGTGGTGATCGACGCCAACGGGCTGCGGGCCGTGCAGGCGGTGCCGGCCAAACGCCGCGCCCTGTGCGTATTCGAATACATTTATTTCGCCCGCCCGGACAGCAACCTGGACGGTTTGAATGTACATGCCGTGCGCAAGGAACTGGGCCGACAGCTGGCACGGGAGGCGCCGGTGGCAGCCGACATCGTGATCGGTGTGCCGGATTCCAGTATTTCCGCTGCTACCGGCTTTGCGGAACAGGCGCGCATCCCTTATGAAATGGGTTTGATCAAAAACCGCTACATCGGCCGCACATTTATCCAGCCCAGCCAGAAGGTGCGGCAAGCGGGCGTGCGCTTGAAGTTGAATGCTTTGCGCAAGGTTTTGCAGGGCAAGCGGGTTGTGCTGGTGGACGACTCGCTGGTGCGCGGTACCACCTCCGGGCACATCGTAAAGCTGTTGCGCGATGTGGGGGCGCGGGAAGTGCATCTCAGGATCAGTTCTCCCCCCTACCGGTTCGCCTGTTATTACGGAATCGATACCTCCACGAACGGCGAATTGATCGCTGCCCGAATGTCGGTGGCGGAGATCTGCCGGCAGGTGGGAGCGGACAGTTTGGCCTTTCTTTCTGCGGCCGGGTTGCTGCGGGCCACCGGCCGGTCAGAGGGTCAACACTGTTTGGCGTGCTTTTCCGGCGAGTATGTGGTGGATGTGCATGGCAATACGGGCAAGTTTGCCCTTGAAGGATGAATGGGGGAAACGGGATGGGAGTCAGTTACCGCGACGCGGGGGTAGATATTGCAGCCGGGGAGGAAGTTGTGCGGCGCATCGGCGGTTTGGTGCGTTCGACAGCGCGGCCGGGTGTGATTGGCGGGATCGGAGGATTCAGCGGGTTGTTCGCCCTGGATCAGGGGGCTTACCGGGAACCGGTGTTGGTGGCCAGCACGGACGGGGTTGGGACAAAGCTGAAGGTGGCTTTCCTGGCCGACCGGCATGATACGATCGGGATTGACGCGGTGGCGATGTGCGTCAACGATGTGGCAGTTTGTGGGGCGGAACCGCTGTTTTTTCTGGACTACCTGGCGGTTGGCCGCTTGCAACCGGCCCAGGTAGAGGAGATTGTGGCCGGTGTGGCGGCTGGCTGCCGCCTGGCTGGTTGTGCCCTGCTAGGGGGCGAGACAGCTGAGATGCCCGGCTTTTACCCGCCCGGTGAGTATGATGTGGCGGGTTTTTGTGTCGGGATCGTGGAACGGGACGCCATTTTGGACGGCAGTGATGTGAAGGCCGGTGATGTGCTGGTGGGGTTGCAAGCGAGCGGGTTACACAGCAACGGCTTTTCTTTGGTGCGACGGGTATTGCTGGAGGATGCCGGGCTGGATGTGCGGTCCGTTCCGCAAGGGCTGGACAGGCCCCTGGGGGAGGAGCTGTTGGAGCCGACCCGCATTTATGTGCCGGTCTTGCGGGCCCTGGTTCGCCAGGGGTTGATCAAGGCAGCCGCCCACATCACTGGCGGCGGTTTGGTCGGGAATGTGCCGCGCGCCCTGCCGGACGGGCTTGCCGCCCACATCGTGACAGGCAGCTGGCCGGAGCCGGCGATCTGCCGGTTAGTGGCCGAATACGGGCAGGTGGCCCGGGCCGAGATGTTTGCCACATTTAATATGGGGATTGGGCTCGTGGTAGTAGTCGCTCAAGCGCAGGTGGACGATGTCCTGACGGTGTGCACTGAACTGGGGGAACAGGCCTATGTGATCGGTGCTGTCAAGTCCGGGCCAGAGGGCCAGCCGGCCCAGTGTTACCTGGAGGGGGAGTAAAATGCTGCGCTTGGGAGTGTTGGCCTCCGGTCGGGGGAGCAACCTGCAGGCTTTGATCGATGCCATCGAGGCGGGCAGTCTAGCCGCCCGGTTGTCGATCGTAATCAGCGATAACCCCCATGCCCAGGCCCTGGAACGGGCCCGCCGGCATGGCGCTCAGGCGGTGGTGATTGCACTGGAGGGCGAGCGCGCAGCGTTTGAGGACCGCCTGGTGGCGGCATTGTTTGCCGCCGGGGTGGATTTGGTGGTATTGGCCGGTTTTATGCGGCTGCTGGGGAAACGCTTTTTGTCCCGTCTGCCCTGTCCAGTGATGAACATCCACCCGTCTTTGCTGCCGGCTTTCCGCGGGCTGCGGGCGCAGCAACAGGCGCTCGATTACGGCGTGAAGGTGGCCGGCTGCACAGTCCACTTCGTCGATGAGGGAATGGATACCGGACCGATCATCTTGCAAAAGGCGGTGCCGGTTAAAGAAAATGATACGGAAGCGGATCTGGCAGCGCGCATTCTGGCCGAAGAACACCAGCTCTTGCCGGCGGCGGTGAGACTGTTTGCCGAGGGGCGGCTGCGGCTGGAAGGGAGAAAGGTCAGGATCCTGCCCGAAAAGCAGTAATATCTGGGGGTGCCGGAATGGCAAAAAGAGCCTTGATCAGTGTGTCCGATAAAAGCGGGGCAGTTGAGTTTGCGCGCGGATTGTCTGGGTTGGGTTTCGAAATCATCTCCACCGGTGGCACGGCGAGGGTGCTGCAAGCGGCCGGTTTGCCGGTGCAGGAGGTTTCAGCCGTGACCGGCTTCCCGGAGATTCTCGGTGGCCGGGTGAAGACACTGCACCCGATGGTGCATGGCGGCATCCTGGCCAAACGCGATGAACAGGCCCAGCTGGATGAGCTGGAAAAACACGCGATTACGCCCATCGATGTGGTGGCGGTCAACCTGTATCCTTTCCGGGACACTGTTGCCCGTCCAAACGTGACGATGGCAGAGGCGCTGGAAAACATCGATATCGGCGGACCGACGATGGTCAGGGCAGCGGCCAAAAACCACCCCCACGTTATAGTGGTGGTTAATCCGGGGCGCTATCCAGAAGTGCTGGCGGCTTTGCAAAGCGGTGCTGATCTGACGAAATTACGCCTGGAGCTGGCCAGCGAGGCGTTTGCCCACACCGCCGCCTACGATGCCATGATTACGAACTGGCTCGGCGGCCAGGCCGGGGCTGTTTTCCCAGCCGAGCTGTGCCTGTCGTTTAAGAAGGTGCAGGATTTGCGGTACGGTGAAAACCCGCACCAGCAAGCAGCCTTTTACCGGGAAGAGGCGGCACCGCCGGCCACCCTGGCCAGGGCCCGGCAGCTGCAAGGCAAAGAGTTGTCATTTAATAACATCAACGATGCCGATGCCGCATTGCGCCTGGTGCGGGAGTTCCGCGCGCCGGCGGCCGTGGCCGTCAAACATACTAACCCCTGCGGAGTGGCGGTGGCACCGGATCTCTTGAGCGCTTACCGCTCCGCTTATAAAGCCGATCCGGTGTCCATATTCGGCGGGGTGGTGGCCGTAAATAGGCCGTTAGATGAGGAGACGGCCCGCGAGATGAGCAAGATATTCCTGGAGATCGTGATTGCCCCCGGATTCACCAGCGGGGCACGGCAGGTGCTGGCCGACAAGCGCAATCTGCGGTTGCTGGAGATCCCGGACTGGGATGCCGTGGATGGACCCTGGCTCGACTTAAAGCGGGTGGCCGGTGGCCTGTTGGTACAGGATGCCGACACCGCTTTACCGGACAGGGAAGCGTGGCAGGTGGTCAGCCAGGTGGCGCCGGCGCCTCAGGCTATGGCGGACATGGAATTCGCCTGGACGGTCGTGAAGCATGTGAAATCGAACGCCATCGTGGTGGCCAAAGGCAACCGTACCCTGGGTGTGGGGGCGGGGCAGATGAACAGGATCGATGCCGCCCGGCACGCTCTGCGCCAGGCTGGGGAGGCGGCGCGGGGGTCGGTATTGGCTTCCGATGCCTTTTTCCCGTTCCCGGACGTGGTGGAGGCGGCGGCCGCCGCCGGGGTGGCGGCGATCATTCAACCGGGCGGCTCCATCCGGGATGAGGAAACAATCAGGGCGGCAGATCAGGCCGGCCTGGCTTTGATCTTCACCGGGCGCCGCCATTTCCGGCACTAGGAGGTCTGGCGATGAGGGTGTTGGTTGTCGGGGGCGGGGGACGGGAGGATGCGCTGGCTTGGAAAATCGCCCAAAGCCCCCTGCTGGACAAGCTATATTGCGCGCCAGGGAATGCCGGTATCAGCCGCTGGGCTCAATGCCTGCCGATCAGGGCCGATGATGTGGCCGGGCTGTTGGATTTTGCCCGCCGGGAGCGGATCGATCTGACGGTGGTGGGACCGGAGGCGCCGCTGGTGTTGGGATTGGCGGATCGGTTCCGGGAGCACGGTCTAGCGGTCTTTGGCCCCTCTGCTGCGGCGGCGGCCATTGAGGGCAGCAAAGCCTATGCTAAAGACCTGATGCGGCGCTGCGGAGTGCCGACGGCCGATTACCGGGTTTTCCACCACCCGGCAGACGCCCGCGACTATCTGGCAAAAGGCCGCGGACCGGCGGTCGTGAAGGCGGATGGGTTGGCGGCCGGCAAAGGGGTAGTGGTGGCGCCGGATCGCGAGACGGCCATTCAGACGGTGGAGGAGATCATGACCCGCGGCGTCTTCGGTCAGGCCGGGAGAGCGGTGGTGGTGGAGGAGTATCTGCAGGGCGAGGAAGTGTCATTGTTGGCCCTGACGGATGGTGAGACGATCTTGCCCCTGGTGTCTGCCCAGGACCACAAGCGGGTCTTTGACGGTGATCAAGGCCCGAATACCGGCGGCATGGGCGCTTATTCGCCGGCCCCCTGCTACACCACTGATCTGGCGGCGATGGCGGAGGCACAGGTATTGCGGCCCATCTTGCAGGGTCTGGCCGGTGACGGTCGTCCTTACCAGGGTGTGCTCTATGCCGGGTTGATGTTGACGGAGGACGGGCCGCGCGTGCTGGAGTTCAACTGCCGGTTTGGCGATCCGGAAACCCAGGCCGTGCTGCCGCGCCTGCGCTCCGATCTGTTGGAGACATTGTGGGCGGTCACGCAGGGAGAGCTGGACCGGGTGCAACTACAATGGGATGAACGGAGCGCGGTTTGTGTGGTGCTGGCGGCACCGGGTTATCCCGGTGATTATCCTCAGGGTTTGCCCATCACCGGTTTGGATGAGGCGGCCGGAATGGCGGATGTGCAGTTGTTTTATGCCGGTACTGCTTGCGAAAACGGGAAAATCGTCACCGCCGGCGGCCGGGTGCTGGGCGTGACTGCCCTGGGCGACAATATCACGGCGGCTGTGCAAAGGGTTTACCAGGCTGTGGAGCAGATTTCTTTCCCCGGGGTACACTACCGAAGGGACATCGCCGCCCGTGCTCTCAGGCGGAGTGGGGGTTAAGGGGTTGTCCGCCCGGGACATGGTGCGGATCGCTGCCATCGCGGCTGTGTACGTGGTGGTGACGATGGTGTTTGCGCCCTTCAGCTACCACATCGTGCAAGTGCGGATTTCCGAAGCCCTGACCGTCCTGCCTTATCTATCCCGGATGGCTGTGCCGGGCTTGTTTATCGGTTGCCTGCTGGCCAATTTCTTTGGTGGTCTCGGTTTGCACGACATCGTCTTCGGCAGTCTGGCCACCCTGGTAGCCGGTTATTTGACCGCCCGCATGCCGCGACCCTATTTGGCCCCCTTACCGCCGGTGTTAGTGAATGCGCTCGTGGTCGGCTGGTATCTGTCATTGCTGATGAATCAACCGTTTTTGGTGGTGGCCAGCTATGTCGGGTTAGGGCAACTTGTGGCCTGTTACGGCATCGGTTACCCGTTGCTGTTGTTCCTGCAGGCCCGGCCGTTTTTCCGCCACTTGCTGTCTGACCGGGAGCGGGTCTGATTTGTTGGGGGTGTAGCCGTGCAGTATGATGTGCTGGTGGTGGGCGGTGGCCCCGCCGGGGCGGCGGCCGCCTGGCATTTAGCGAGCGTTGGTGTGCGGGTGCTGGTGCTGGAAGCCCGCCCCGTGCCGCGCCGCAAGGTGTGTGCGGGGGCTGTCTCACAAAAAGCGGTGCGGCTGTTGCAGTCCTGGGGCATCGACATCACACCAGTGGTGGAGGGCAGCATGGTTGAGATCGCTTTTTTCTACCGCTACCGCCATCCGGCCGTCCTCCGCCACCGGCAGCCATATGCCTTGAATGTGTGCCGTGACAAGTGTGATCAATATTTGCTGCAACAGGCAGAACAAGCCGGGGCGGCTGTGCGTACCGGTTGTCCGGTGCGGTCGGTGCGCCTGGAGGCAGATAGGGCATCCGTTACCTGCGCGCAAGGGGATTCTTATCAAGCGCAGGTAGTTGTGGGGGCAGACGGAGCCAACAGTGCTGTGCGGCGCGCCATGGGCCTAGGCCGCCTGGGGCAGATGGGGATGGGGGCCGAGGCCTTGCTCCCTTACGAGAGTCTAAGCGGGCACGCGTGGGATAGGTTGACCGGTTTGCAGACCACGGCCCTGATTGATTACGGCATCATTCCTTTCGGCTATGGTTGGATATTCCCGAAGCGGGATCACCTGAATGTTGGCCTCGGGACATTCCGCCACTGCCGGGTGCCGTTAAAAGCGCTCCTGACAAGGCATTGCCAGGAGCGCTTTCCCGGTTTAAACCTGGACTTGCCCTTACGTGGTCATCCCATCCCGCTCTACCGGCCACCGATTCAAGGGAAGCGGGCACTGTTGGTCGGGGATGCCGGTGGGATTGTCGATCCGCTGGTGGGAGAAGGCATCTACTACGCCTTGCGCAGCGGCGAATTGGCCGCGCAAGCGGTCAGCGCCGGGCTGACCACCGGGCGCCTGGAGGGTTTTCGGGACTATGAACGGGCGGTGGCCAGCGAAATCATAGCGGAATTCCGGGCTGCCAGTCTGCTGGCCACCCTGCTTTATAACGCCACGGCGGTGATGCATTATCATTTGGTGCGCAAGCTGCGCATCGTGGAGCAGATGCTGACGGTAATCTGCGGGGACCTCACATATCGCCAATTCTGCTCCTGGGTGCTGCGCAACATGCCCCGGGAGTTGTTGCGTTCGGCCCCGGCCATGACGGAGCAGGCCTTTTGGTCTGCGGGTAGAATCAATTAACGATGCCTGGTTTGGAAAAGGGAGAGAGTAATTGTGGGGATCCTTGAGGGCCTTACGCCCCAGCAGCGGGAGGCCGTCCTGACTACGGACGGCCCTTTATTGATATTGGCGGGTGCCGGGAGCGGCAAGACGCGGGTGTTGACGCACCGGATTGCTTATCTGGTCAAAGAGTGCGGCGTGGCGCCGGCCCAAATCCTGGCCATCACTTTCACAAACAAGGCGGCCCGTGAGATGCGCCAGCGCGTGGAAGACCTGCTCCAGGCCGAGAGCCGCGGGATGTGGGTGATGACATTCCACGCCGCCTGTGCGCGCATCCTCCGGCGCGAGATCCACGCCCTGGGCTTTGGCCAAAACTTTACCATCTACGATACTACTGACCAGCGGGCTCTGGTGCGGGATTGTCTGCGGGAACTGAACTGGGACTTGGAGCGTTTCCCGCCCGATACCTGCCGGATTCGGATCAGTGCCGTCAAGAACCGGTTATGGGCGCCGGCGGAGGCGGCCCGCCAGGCCGGCGACTATTTCGAGCAACGGGTGGCGGAGTTGTATCAGTTTTATCAACAGCGGCTGCGGGAGAACAATGCGCTCGATTTTGACGATCTGCTGTTGGTGACGGTGCAACTGTTTGCTGAACACCCGGATGTTCTCGATAAGTACCAGCGTAGGTTCCGCTACTTGAGCATCGATGAATATCAAGACACAAACCATGCTCAATACGTGCTGGCCCAGCAGCTGGCTGCTGCCCACCGCAACATTTGCGTGGTGGGGGACGATTTTCAGGCTATTTATGGGTTCCGGGGGGCGGATCTGACCAACATTTTGGAGTTTGAAAATGATTATCCGGACGCGCGCGTGATTAAGCTGGAAGAGAACCATCGTTCTAGCGGCAATATCCTAGCGGCTGCCAACGCCGTCATGCGCCATAACCGGATGCAGAAGGAAAAGTCCCTGTGGACAAGCAGGGCCGCCGGAGAGCCAATCACTTTGTATACCGCCGCCAGTGACGAGGAAGAGGCCCGGTTTGTGACCGGTGAGATCCTCACATTGCACCAGCGCGGGGTCCCGCTGAGTGATTGCGCCGTCTTTTATCGCACGCACGCCCAGTCGCGCGTTTTGGAGGAGGCGTTCGTGCTGGCCGGGATTCCGCACGTCGTGATCGGGAGCAGGCGATTTTTTGACCGCAAGGAGATTAAAGACCTGATTGCCTATTTGCGCGTGTTGCAAAACCCGCATGACGATTTCAGCCTGGCGCGCATTATCAACACCCCGCGTCGCGGGGTGGGCCAGGTCAGTCTGGAGCGGTTAGGGGAGCTGGCGGCGCGCGAAGGCCTTAGTTTGTTTGCTACCTTGCCGCAGGCGGCCGCCGCGGGCGTAAGGGGAAAAGCGCTGACCCAAATCAAGGCCTTCCACGAATTGTTGGCGGACCTGCTGGTCCTGCGCCACACCGTTGCCCTGGATATCCTGTTGCGCGAGATCGGCGAGCGCACCGGTTATTTTGCCGAATTGCGCGCCGATGGTTCCCCGGAGGCGCTCAGCCGCCTGGAAAACATCGACGAACTGCTGCGGGCGGCTGCCGCCTTCCGCAGTGAGTCGGAAGAAGACGAGCTGACCGGTTTTTTGGCCCAGGTGGCGCTTTTGAGCAGCGCCGATGACCTGGCCGATGATAGCCAGGGAGCGGTCTCGCTGCTCACCCTGCACAGCGCCAAGGGCCTGGAGTTCCCGGTGGTGTTCATGGTCGGCATGGAGGAGGGAGTGTTCCCGCACCAGCGCAGCCTGGACGACCAGCGTGAGTTGGAGGAAGAGCGCCGGCTTTGTTATGTGGGGATTACCCGCGCTGAGGAACGCCTGTATCTGAGCTATGCCCGCCAGCGCAATATGTTCGGCACCTGGCAGTATCACTGGCGGTCGCGGTTTTTGGATGAGATCCCGACGGAGCTGGTGCAAGAGCGGGGTGCGGTCGGGCCAAGTCCCTCCCCGACGCCGCACCGCAAAGCCGCCGGCCCATTCGCGCTCGGTGATGCCGTCCAGCACGAAAAGTGGGGGGAGGGCAAAGTGGTGAGCGTGAAAGGCGAGGGCGACAATCAGGAAGTGGCAGTGGCCTTCCCCGGGCGGGGCATCAAACAGCTCTTGGTGGCTTATGCGCCGCTGAGCAAGCTGTAGGCACATGGAGGTGAGGTGGATGGATGAGCGGGCCCGGCACAGACAGTTGACGGAGCAGATCCGCTATCACGACTACCAATATTACGTGCTGGATGATCCCAAGATCACTGACCAGGAATATGATGCGCTGATGCGCGAGTTGGCAGAGCTGGAGAAACGCTTTCCGGAGTTGGTGACGCCTGATTCCCCCACGCAGAGGGTCGGGGGCCAGCCGATGCAGGCGTTTGCGGCGGTGGAGCACGAGGCACCGGTGTTGAGCCTGGGGAACGCCTGGCAGGAGGATGAGTTGCGGGATTTCGACCGGCGGGTGGGCAATTTGCTTGGCAGTGATGAGCCCGTCTGGTATGTGCTGGAACCGAAGATCGACGGGTTGTCTGTGCTGCTGCGCTACCGGGATGGGGAGTTTGTGACCGGTTTGACGCGCGGCGACGGTTATGTCGGGGAGGATATCACCCAGAACCTGCGCACGGTCCGCAGCATTCCCCTGCGGCTGTATGAGGGGGATGTGCCGGTGCCAAGCTATGTGGAAGTGCGGGGTGAGGCGTTTTTGCCGAAGGCGGCCTTTGCCGGTTTGAACCGGGAACGGGAACGGGCCGGGTTGCCCACATTTGCCAATCCGCGCAACGCGGCGGCCGGCTCATTGCGGCAGCTGGATCCGCAGGTGGCAGCCCAGCGGCCGTTGGCGGCGTTCGTGTATGAAATCCGCCGGCTGCAGGGCGGGCCGAGCCCGGACAGTCACTGGCAGGCCCTGCAATGGTTGCGCGCGTGGGGTTTTCGCCAACCCCCGGGCAGCGAGCGCTGCCGGGGCATCGAAAGTGTGATCCAGCGTTTGCCGGGATGGCAGGAAAAGCGGCAGGAGTTGCCGTTTGAAATAGACGGTTTGGTGATTAAAGTAGATTCCGTGTTGGCGCAAAATCAACTGGGCGCCACCGCCAAGAGCCCGCGCTGGGCGATTGCTTTCAAATTCCCGGCCCAGGAGGTGCGCACGCGCGTCAAGGACATCGCCGTGCAGGTGGGCCGCACGGGCACTCTCACGCCGATTGCCATCCTGGAGCCGGTGGCCGTGGCCGGCTCCACTGTCAGCCGGGCATCGCTGCACAACGAGGACATCGTACGCAGCAAGGATGTGCGGGCCGGGGACACGGTGGTGATCCGCAAGGCCGGCGATGTGATTCCGGAAGTGGTAGCGGTGGATCTGTCCCAGCGGCCCCCTGATACGGTTGCTTTCCAGATGCCAAAAACCTGTCCGGTTTGTGGGGCGCAGACGGTGCGCTTGCCCAGTGAGGCGGCTGTGCGCTGTACGGCGGAGTTGAGCTGCCCGGCGCAGGTGCGCGAAGGTCTGATCCATTTTGCTTCCCGGGCCGGGATGGACATCGAGGGCATGGGCCCGGCGGTGGTGGACCAACTCCTGGCTGCCGGGCTGGTGGCGGATGTGGCGGATATTTATTATTTGCAGTTTCAGGATCTGCAGGGACTGGAGCGCTTTGCCGAAAAATCCAGCCGCAATTTACTGGTAGCCATCGCTCAGAGTCGTACCAGGCCATTACATCGTTTGCTGGTGGCGTTGGGAATCAGGCACGTCGGTGAGCGGGCGGCCCGCCTGTTGGCAGAGCACTTTGGCCATCTCGATGCCCTGATAGCGGCCACCGCAGAGCAGTTGCAGGCCATCCCCGAGATTGGGACCAAGATTGCCGAGAGCGCGACGTCATTCTTTGCTGAACCGCGCACCCGGCGCGTGATCGAAAAACTGCGCCAGGCGGGAGTGCGCCTTGAGGCGGAGGAGAAAACTGCCAGCCGGGGACGGCTGGCGGGCAAGGTGGTGGTCTTGACCGGCACATTGGCAGGGATGACGCGGGCGGAAGCGGAGGCGGCGATTCGGGCTGCGGGCGGCCGGACGGCTTCCTCCGTCAGCAGCAAGACGGATTTGGTGGTGACCGGCGCCAATCCTGGTTCCAAGTTGCAGCGCGCGCACGAATTGGGGGTGCCGGTCGTGGACGAGGCCGCCCTGCGCAGCTGGCTGGACTAAGGGTTTCTTGCAGGTCAAACGAGCGACGTGGTATAATATGCCGAATGTCTACTGGCGAGGGGGGACAGTGGTGAAGATTGCAGTAACAGAGGTAGAGTATGTGGCGCATTTGGCGCGGCTTGCTCTTGATGAGGAAGAAAAAGTCGGGTTCACCCGCCAGCTGAATGACATCCTGACGCACATGGACCGGCTGAGCAGACTGGATACGGAAGGTGTCCCACCTACCTATCATGCGATTGACATGAAGAACGTCTTTCGGGCGGATCAGACACGCACCTGGTTGAGCCGGGCAGAAGCGTTGGCGAACGCCCCGGATCAGGAGAATGGCTGCGTCAAGGTGCCACGCGTGGTGGAGGAGTGAGGACATGGGATTATATGATATGCCGATCAACAATTTGAACAAATTGATTGCCAGCGGTGCCGTGCAAGCGACTGAGGTTGTGGAGGATGTCTTCGACCGCATCGAGCAGGTGGAGGGCAAGGTGCGTGCTTACCTGACCTTGAACAAAGAGGCCGCCTTGCAGCAGGCCCGGCGCATCGATGAGCAGGTCGCCCACGGAGAAGAAATCGATCCGCTGGCCGGGGTGCCGGTGGCGCTGAAGGACAATATCTGTACGAAGGGGCTGCGCACGACCTGCGCGTCGCGATTTTTGGAGTCATTTCAACCGCCTTATGATGCCACGGTGGTGGAACGGCTGCGGGCGCGTGGTGCCGTGATTCTTGGCAAGACGAATATGGACGAGTTCGCCATGGGTTCTTCCTGCGAGAACTCGGCTTTCTTCCCCACGCATAACCCGTGGGATTTGCAGCGCGTGCCGGGCGGGTCCAGCGGCGGGTCGGCTGCCGCGGTGGCCGCCGGCGAAGCGGTCTATGCGCTCGGTTCTGATACAGGCGGTTCCGTGCGCCAGCCGGCCGCTCTGTGTGGGGTGGTGGGCATGAAGCCCACTTACGGGTTTGTGTCCCGGTTTGGGGTAGTGGCATTCGCCAGTTCGCTGGACCAGATCGGCCCCGTGACGCGCAATGTGCAGGATTGCGCGCTGGTGATGAATGCCATTTGCGGACGGGACCCGCTGGATTCCACCAGCGCTGATATCGCACCCCCGGATTTTACCTCCTTTTTGACGGGCAATGTGAAGGGTCTGCGTTTAGGTGTTCCGAAAGAATATTTTGCCGCCGGCACGGATCCGGCGGTGGCGGATGCCGTGCGGGCAGCGGTGGACAAGCTTTGTGAGTTGGGGGCGGTGGCCGAGGAATGTTCCCTGCCGCACACAGAGTATGGGTTATCTGCTTACTACATCATCGCCACAGCGGAAGCTTCTTCTAATTTAGCCCGCTATGACGGCGTGTGTTATGGGCGCCGGGACGAGGTCCGGGCGGATTTGCTGGAGATGTATTTGCACACGCGTAAAAATGGGTTCGGGCCGGAGGTCAAGCGGCGCATCATGCTTGGTACGTACGCCTTGGGTTCCGGCTACTATGAGGCTTATTACCTGAAAGCGCAGAAGGTGCGTACATTGATCCGGCGCGATTTCGAGCAGGCGTTCCAGAAGTATGATGTGCTGGTGGCGCCGACTTCGCCGACTACGGCTTTCAAAATCGGCGAGCGGACCGAGGATCTGCTGGCCATGTATATGACGGATGTCTGCACTCTGCCGGTCAACCTGGCCGGTCTACCGGGGATTTCCATTCCCTGCGGATTCAAAGATGGACTGCCCATCGGGCTGCAGTTGATTGGCCGGCAGTTTGATGATGGGCGCCTGTTGCAAGCGGCATACGCGTTTGAGCAGAACACTGATTTCCACCAGCGGCGTCCGCAGCTGGACGGGACGGGGAGGTGATGGGCATGGCAAACGGATATCGCATCGTGATTGGCCTGGAGGTACATGTTGAGCTGCGCACCAACACGAAGATCTTTTGTTCCTGCGCGAATCGGTTCGGCGCAGAGCCTAACACCCAGGTCTGTCCGATCTGCATGGGGATGCCCGGCACATTACCGGTTCTGAACAAAAAGGCGCTGGAATATGCTATTAAAGCCGGTTTGGCCCTGAATTGTAACATCGCCTCTTTCAGCAAGTTCGACCGCAAAAATTACTTTTACCCGGATCTACCGAAGGGTTATCAAGTTTCCCAGTTCGATCTACCCATTGCCCATGGGGGCTGGATTAACATCACCGGCGAGGATGGCCAGCCGAAGCGGATCGGCATCACGCGCTTGCATCTGGAGGAGGATGCCGGCAAGTTGTTGCATGAGGGCACCGACGCCTTTTCTTCCCTGGTGGACTATAACCGGGCTGGGGTGCCTTTAATTGAGATCGTTTCTGAGCCCGATTTGCGTTCGCCGGAGGAGGCGCGCCAGTATCTAACTGAGCTGCGCAATATTTTGCGTTACACAGGGGTGTCCGATGTCAAGATGGAAGAGGGTTCTCTACGCTGTGATTGCAATATCTCGCTCAATCCGGTCACCACGGATCAGTATGGCACACTGGTGGAAGTGAAGAACCTCAATTCATTCCGGGCCGTGCAAAGGGCGCTGGAATACGAGGTGGAGCGGCAAGCGGCGCTTCTGGACAGCGGGTGTCAGGTGAAGCGGGAGACCCGCAGTTGGGATGACAGCGCCGGGGTAACCCGGTCAATGCGCAGCAAGGAAAAGGCCCACGACTACCGCTACTTCCCGGAACCGGACCTGGTGCCGGTGGCAGTGGATCAGGCCTGGGTGGAAACCATCCGGCAAGATCTGCCGGAACTGCCGGAAGCAAAGCGGAAGCGCTTTATGCAGGATTTGGGGCTGCCGCCCTACGATGCCGAGGTGCTGACAGCTTCGCAGGAATTGGCCGCTTTCTTCGAAGAGTGCCTGGCGGTATATGATGATGCCAAGACGGTCAGTAACTGGGTGATGGGTGAGCTGTTGGGTTATCTGAATCAAGAGGGCCTGGACATCACCGCTTCACCGGTAGCGCCCAAACAGCTGGGTGAGTTGCTGCAACTGATCGCTGATGGCACCATCAGCGGCAAGATCGCCAAGCAGGTGTTCGTGCAGGTCTGCCAGACAGGCAAAGACCCGCAAACGATTGTCGCGGAGCAGGGCCTGCGGCAGATCTCAGACAGCTCGCAGCTGGAGGGCATCATTGCCGAAGTGCTGGCTGCCCACCCGCAGGTGGCGGAGGATTTCCGGAGCGGCAAAGAGAAGGCTTTGGGCTTCCTGGTGGGTCAGGTGATGAAAGCTACTAGGGGGCAGGCAAACCCACAGCTGGTGAACGAATTGTTGCGCAAAAAGTTGCAATAGCAAAAAGATGGGGCCGCCCGATTTCGGCGGCCCCTGTTTAATTCCTTTTACAAATGGCTCTTACTTGCGATTTCTTCACTTCATAGCCCATTGTCGTGATCGCCTGTTCAATTTCTTCTATAGAGAGTTTTTCTTCGTCAAAGTGCAACTTTACTTTGCTGGAATTAAAAGATACATTGACTTTTTCCTGATAACTCCATCCAAGGATTTAACGGCGTTTTCGATTTTTTGCATGCATGATGGACACGTCAGGGTTTCCAGTTGAATAGTGGCTTGTTTCATCGTTCCTCTCTCCTTTTGGAATTTATTCACCAGCTTAATCGGTATCGCAGCAATCTTATTCCGTTTAGTATGACGACTAATATACTGGCTTCATGGGCCAGCATACCGATGGACATGTTCATCCATTCGCTCAAGAACACGCTGGCCAGCAATACCAGTACCACTCCCACTGCGATCAGTATGTTTTGGCGCATGTTGCCGGCCGTGGCTTTCGTTAGCCCCAATGCGTGGGGCAGGTGGCTGAAATCTGAATTCATCAGGACGATATCGGAAGTCTCGATTGCCACATCCGTCCCACTGCCCATGGCTATGCCGATTATTCGTATACATAAGTTGAATATAAGCCAGAAGGTGAGTAAAAGCAAGGCTTACTCAACATCGGCGGGTATTTGAAAAAGGACGGCGAATTGTGCCCAATCTGCAGGTGTTTGCCATCATCTGGATAATATTTTCCCCACGGAAGCGAACCTTTCTCTGGCCAATACCCGGTGACCGGAACCGGCAAAAATGATTTTCCAGGAGGGATAAGATGAAAAAAGAGGTCTACACTGACGCTGTCCCGTCCGTGCCGATGTTTTCCCAGGCTGTTGATATCGGTAATCTGGTTTTCGTATCCGGCCAGCTGGCCAAGGATCCGCCTGAGGATTTCCGCGCGGAGGTCACCCAGGTGATGGATCAGCTGGGCGAGATCTTGCAGGCCGCTGGTCTTGGTTATCAGGATGTGGTGAAGGCAACGGTCTTCCTGACCGATATGAGTCTGTTCAAGCAGATGAACGAGGTGTACATGAAGTATTTCCCAGAGGGCGTGAAACCAAGTCGTTCCTGCGTAGGGGTCTGCGGGCTGGCGAAAAAAAGGGCGCGCGTGGAGATCGATTTGATCGTGGCCAGGTAAATGAAAAGCGGGTCCGTAGCCGGGCCCGCTTTTTGTTATCGGATGTAATTGATGGTGTTTTCTTTGCGGGGATGGGTTTTGGCCGGTTTGTCAGTTTTGTAGCCGAGCACCACCCCGTACAATGGTTTGTAGCATGATGGGATGCCAAGTCTTTTTCCCCACTCCGGGCCGTTTTCCGCTCGGAACAGGTAAATGGGCATATTCACCCAGCATGAAGCCAGGTGGAGTGATTCGGCGGCGAGCAACATATTCTGGGCCGCCGCCGCGCAATCGGCCCGCGGGTCAATGGCATCCTCAACTCCGCTGATGATCACGGCGGTGGGGGCGTGGTGAAAGACGCTGTATTCCGGGTTGGTCAGCAGGCGCCGGTAGCGCGGGAAGCCGCTGTTCAGCAGGTGGGCCTTTGTTTCCTCGCTCATTTGCTGCAGGAGGGCGCGGTTCTGGATGACTGTGAAATGCCATGACTGCTGGTTCATGGCGCTTGGCGCATAAAGCCCGGCCTCCAAAACGGCCTGCAGCTCTTGCTCTGTGATCTGATCGGGCCGGTAGGCGCGGATGCTCCTGCGGCTTTTTATGCACTTGAGTACGTCATTTGGCAATGTGATCGCTCCTCAATTCATTTTGCAAAGAAATTTCTTTACGCAGCTGGCCATCCCTGCCAGAGGATTACTAGCCAACGGCTAGAAACCCATTTCCAAAGCCAGTAAAGGGGCAAGGGAGCATGGGCAGGCAATTGCGATTGCTGGCGCTACTGGTAGCAATTATTTTGGTCACGGCTGGGTGCTTGGATACCGGCGCTGTCGATCAGGCGCGCTATTTCTTTCTGGGCGGCTTTCTACTTTCTGGATTTGCTCGGTGTTTATGATTTGAACGGCGATGGCCTGCTGGAGATTTGCCTGCTGAGCAGGGAATGGGAACATAGTTCGGCCCGCGTCTATGCCCGGGACGCGGTGGGAAACTACCGGCTGGTGATGATGGCGGAATCTGGTCTATAGGAATTTAGCAAAGCGGTGTCGGTTTTCATAGTTGGTGGCGCTCCCGGCGATAAAACCGAATGGTCTGTCAGCGGTGAGCCAAATGATCCAGGGCAGACCGAGGGCGGCCAACAGGAATACGACCGCGTAATACAATGGCAGATGTGGTACGGTTTTGAAGTTGGGCAGGGCCAAAACAGACCTATCGGTACTACTCCTAGTTGCGCAGGCTATTAATCGGGGCCGGGATCTGCCCACCTCTGCGGACGAAAGAGGCTGAACAGAAGCCGCTGACGGGCAACACCGGGGCCCGGCCTAATAGCCCGCCGAATTCCACCCACTCCCCGGCTGTCTTCCCCGGGGCGGGGATCACCCGCACGGCGGTGGTCTTGTTATTCACCACCCCGATCGCTGCTTCATCGGCAATGATGGCGGCAATTGTTTCGGCCGGCGTATCGCCCGGGATGGCGATCATGTCCAGGCCCACCGAGCAGACACTGGTCATCGCCTCCAGTTTATCGAATGTCAATGCGCCTGCTTGCACGGCGGCCACCATCCCGGCATCCTCGCTGACCGGGATGAAGGCGCCGCTCAATCCCCCCACGTGGGAACTGGCCATGGCCCCGCCTTTTTTCACGGCATCATTCAGCAGGGCCAATGCGGCTGTGGTGCCGTGGGCGCCGCAGCGCTCCAGCCCCATGGCCTCCAGGATGTTGGCAATACTGTCGCCGATCGTCGGGGTGGGAGCCAGGGAAAGATCGACGATGCCAAAGCGCACGCCTAGCCGCTGGGAGGCCAGTCTTCCCACCAATTCACCCATGCGGGTAATTTTGAAGGCGGTCTTTTTGACGGTGTCGGCCACCTGGCCGAGATCGGCCGCCGAGCCCAGTTTTTGCACCGCTGTGTGCACGACACCGGGGCCGCTCACCCCCACGTTGATGACGGCTTCCGGCTCACCGACGCCGTGGAAGCCGCCGGCCATGAACGGGTTGTCCTCCGGGGCATTGGCAAACGCCACCAGCTTGGCACAGCCGATGCCGTCCCGGTCGGCTGTGCGCTGGGCGGTCTCCACCACTGCCATCCCCACAGCCTGCACGGCGTCCATGTTGATGCCGGCCCTGGTGGAGGCGACATTGATTGAAGAGCAGACCCGTTCCGTGACTGCCAGGGCTTCCGGGATCGCTTCCAATAATCGCCGGTCACCTTTGGTGAAGCCTTTGTGCACTAAAGCGGAAAAGCCGCCCAGGAAATCCACTCCCACCTCTTGGGCAGCTTCATCCAACGTCCTGGCCAGGGCCACGTGGTCAACCTGTCCGGTCTGGGAGATCAGGGCCACGGGCGTGATGGCCACCCGTTTGTTGATGATCGGGATCCCATATTCCGCTTCGATTTCCTGGCAGACCGGAACCAGCCGGCCGGCGTAGCGCACGATTTTGTTGTAGATGCGTTCTTGCAGGGCCTCCGGGTCCGGGTGGACGCAGTCCTGCAGGCTGATCCCCATCGTCACGGTGCGCACATCCAGGTTCTCCGTCGCCACCATCTTGATGGTTTCCAGAATTTCGCTCGGGCTCAGCGGCACGATTCATCCCCCCGGTCAGATGCGGTGCATGTAATGAAAGACTTCTTCGCGCTGGGCGGATATCCTGACGCCCAATTCATGGCCGCGTTCCGCTAAGCGTTTGTTTAGTGCTGCGAAACTAATCGTGCAGCCTTTGATATCCACCAACATGATCATCGTGAAGAATCCCTGCATGGTGGTTTGGCTGATGTCCAGGATGTTGACGTTATGATCGGCCAATACGTTTGCCACCCCGGCGATGATGCCGACCCGGTCTTTGCCCAGCACCGAGACCACGGCCCGCTGTGGGTCCTGGGACGGGTCCGGTTTCGGCAGGGTATAGCCCTGCTGGGCCGCCCAGGCCTGCGCTTCTGTGGTCACCACGGCGTCTGCCGGTAATATCAGGGCGCCATCCTGCAGGTAATCGGCAATGTTGTCTCTGGTAATGATCTTGGGCATGATAAGCCACCGCCTTTATGCTTGTCCGCTGTCGTTTCCTTTCTACACCAGCCGGGGATGGCTGTCAAGGGGCTGGGGATCAAGCGGGGGCTTTTTGCCGCTGGGCCCTGCCCAGGTGGCGCAACAGGACGCGCAAACAAAATCCGTTCCAGGCCATCAGCAAAATAGTAAGGCCCATTGGCAATAACACACTTAACATGGCGTTTCCCCTCCTATCGTCTTCCTCCATAACTTACGCCACCGGCGGGAAGGAATACCAACTTTATGATTCTTTTCAACTTGCCATCGGCATGATAATATTTAATAGAACATATGAACAATCATTCATATAACGAAGGTGATTTGATGAGCAACGATCCCAGTGTCTGTGCGGTGCGCTGCATACATACCGAAAACGTGATCAGAGTGAAACGCCATGCCTTATCCGCAGAGGAGATTACGGGGCTGGCGGAAATATTTAAAACGTTGGGCAATCCGACCCGGATCAGGATTTTGCAAGCGCTTTCCGAATGCGAGCTGTGCGTCTGCGATCTGGGTGCGGCGCTCGGCATGACCCAGTCGGCGATCTCCCACCAGCTGCGTTTGCTGCGCACGCTGCGCCTGGTGAAAGGGCGCAAGGAGGGCAAGCTGGTCTTTTATTCCCTGGACGATGACCACATCACTAATCTGTTAGCGCAGGGCCTGGCCCATATTCGCCACATATGAGATTAGATTATGATTGCAGAAAGAGGGATCAGGATGGCCGAATGCTATGTTGAACCGAATGCACAAGAGAACGCAAAGACAGAGTTGCCCTGGTGGAAATGGGCCCGCCTGGGTGCCGGAACCGCCATATTGATTATTGTGTTGTTGTTTTCTCCCCCCGGGGCGCTGGCCTGGTATGGGGCCAGCTACCTGTTAATCGGCGGTGGGGTCCTGTTGCGCGCGGTGCGCAATATCACCGCCGGGCAGGTGCTTGACGAGCACTTCCTGATGACGATCGCCAGTGTGGGCGCGTTTGCGATCGGGCACTACCCGGAAGCGGTGGCGGTGATGCTGTTCTATCAAATCGGGGAGCAGTTTGAGGATGCCGCTGTGGATCGTTCCCGGCGTTCGATTCAGGCGCTGTTGGATATCAAACCGGATTACGCCAATCTGAGGCAAGGGCAGGATATCGTCCAGGTGGACCCGGCGCAGGTGGCGGTCGGTGACGTGATCATAGTGAAGCCGGGTGAGCGGGTTCCGCTTGACGGGCTGGTCACGGGCGGTGAATCAACGCTGGACACTGCTGCCCTGACGGGCGAGTCGATGCCGCGGTATGTGCGGGCGGGGGATGAGGTGTTGAGCGGGTCCGTGAACATCAGCGGACTGTTGCAGCTGCAAGTGAGCAGGGAGTTTGCGCAGGCCACGGTGAGCAAGATCCTGGCCTTGATGAAGGAGGCGGGCAGCTGCAAAGCCCGCACCGAGCAGTTCATCACTAAGTTTGCCCGCTGGTACACGCCGGCAGTGGTGGCGGTGGCGGCCGCTTTAGCCGTTATTCCGCCTTTGCTGTTGCCGGGGGCGGCGTTTTTTGACTGGCTTTACCGGGCGCTGGTGTTTCTGGCCGTTTCGTGCCCCTGTGCGCTGGTGGCCTCGATTCCGTTGGGGTTTTTCGGCGGTTTGGGCGGTGCCTCCCGGAGCGGCATTTTGATTAAGGGCAGCAATTACCTGGAGGCTCTCCATAATGTCACCTGGGCCGTGTTCGACAAGACTGGCACGCTGACGAAGGGGGTCTTCACGGTGACATCCGTGGTGCCGGCCCCTGATTATACGCGGGAACAGGTGTTGGAGGCAGCGGCCTGGGCGGAAGCTTACTCCAACCACCCGATCGCCCGGTCCATTTTGACCGCCTACGGCCAGGAGATCCCCCGGGAGCGGATCAATAGCTTTACCGAACTGCCCGGGCGGGGGGTGCAGGTGGAGACAGCCGGGCACACCATTTTGGCTGGCACCGGCAGGTTGATGAGAGAGAACGGCGTCATGTGGCAGCGGCAGGAGGTACCCGGCACGGTGGTGCATGTGGCCATCGATGGCCAATATGCGGGTCATGTGGTGATCGCCGATGAACTAAAGGCGGATGCCGCCTCTGCCCTGCAGGATCTGAAGAAACTGGGTGTGAAACATCTGGTGATGATGACCGGTGACCGTCAAGCTGTGGCCGCCCAGGTGGCGGAGCAGCTGCCCCTGGATGGGTATTACGCCGAGTTGCTACCCCAGGACAAGGTGGCGCGGATCGAGGAGATTGTCCGTCACAAGGGGAAGGGGACGCTGGTGTTTGTCGGCGATGGGCTCAACGATGCGCCGGTGCTGGCGCGCGCCGATGTCGGGGTGGTCATGGGCGGACTGGGTGCGGACGCGGCCATTGAAGCGGCGGATGTGACGATCATGACGGACGAGCCAGCTAGCTTGGGGACCGCGATCAGGATTGCCCGGCGGACGCGCTGGATTGTCTGGCAGAATATCGCCTTGGCGCTTTCCATAAAAGGATTGGTGTTGGTGCTGGGGGCGTTCGGAATGGCCACCCTGTGGCAGGCGGTAATCGCCGATGTGGGGGTGGCGGTGGTGGCGATCCTGAACTCGATGCGGGTGCTGTGGACGGGGGCGGTACCGCAAAAAGGCGAATCACCCGGTTTAGCGGTGGCCCGGCAGTTATAGCGCGTAGTATTTTTGGGCAGGCCGAATTGGCCTGCCATTTTTGTGTGGCAGGTAGGGAGAAGCTTTGCGCGAAAAGAATTGTCTAAAAATGAAGGTGGTGCGGACATGGAGATCCTGGCGGCGGTTGTCCATCATGCCGATGATGATTTTCAGATTGAACCGGTCACTCTGGCGGAACCGCGGGCGGAAGAGGTGCTGGTTAGAATCGTGGCCTGCGGTGTCTGCCACACTGATATCCATGTCCAGCGCCAGCATTATGCTTTCCCGTTTCCGGCCGTGTTGGGGCACGAGGGGGCGGGAATCGTGGAGCGGGTGGGGCCGGGGGTGACCCGGGTGTCCCCGGGTGATCCCGTGCTGCTGGGGTATGCTTATTGCGGCCGTTGCCTTCCCTGTCTGGATGGTCGCCCCTTTGCCTGTCAGGGGTTCTATGAATTGAACTTTGGCGGCCGCCTGGCGGACGGAACAACCCGTCTGCAGCAAAATGGGCGGGAGCTGTCGGTCTTCTTCGGGCAGTCGTCCTTTGCTACCCATGCGGTGGTGCATGTCAACAACCTGGTCAAGGTGGACAAAGGGCTTGACCTGCGGGTGCTGGCACCATTGGGCTGTGGGGTGCAAACGGGGGCCGGCACGGTTCTGAACGTGTTTGCTCCTGATCCGGGGGCGAGTGTAGCTGTTCTTGGGGCCGGGGCGGTGGGTTTAAGTGCAGTGATGGCGGCCAGGCTGGCCGGCTGCGGGGTGATCATTGCCGCTGATATCCATGCGCACCGATTGCAATTGGCCCGGGAATTGGGGGCGACGCACGCTTTCCATGCCCGGCAGGTTGACGTGGTGGACGAGATCCGGCGCCTCGGCGGAGTGCAGTATGCTGTGGAGGCCTCCGGGAAAGCGGAAGTGGGCCACCAGGCAGCTGCTGCCCTGCAGCCCGGCGGGCACCTGGCTTATGTCAGTGAGTGCCCGGCCCTGGACGGCCTGGATCCGTCCCACACCGCCACCCTGACGATCTCAGAGGTGGTGGAGGGGGACAGCATCCCGCAGGTTTTCATTCCGCAGTTGATTGATTGGTATCTGGCCGGTGAGTTCCCGTTGCAACACGTGATCAGGTTTTATCCGTGGCAAGAGATAAATCAGGCTGTGCATGATGCCTTGACGGGCGAAACAATCAAACCCGTGCTGGTGATGCCAGAGCTATAGGGCAGGGGGTGGTATGATGGGACTTGAACAGGCCAGGCCGGTTTCCGGCGATTTGATTACGTTACCAATCACTGGACTTGGCCAGGGTGGGGAAGGTTTGGGTCGCCACCAGGGTTTGGTGGTGTTCGTGTCCGGGGCCGTGCCCGGCGATCAGGCCGAGGTGCGCATCACTGAGGTGAAAAAGCGCTACGCCCGCGGGCAGTTGGAACGCCTGCTGGTCGCCAGTCCGGACCGGGTGGCGCCGCCGTGCGGGTTGTTCGGGACTTGTGGGGGTTGTCAGCTCCAGCATCTGTCCTACCCCGCTCAGTTGCGTTGGAAGGAGCAGCTGGTGCGGGATGCTATTGCCCGCATTGGCGGCTTAGACGCTTCCCTGGTGCGGCCCATCCTGGCTGCTGCCGATCCGTGGCGGTACCGCAATAAACTGCAGGCTCCGGTGGCTATAGGATTATAATTAGATTGCCGCCAATCGAGAAAAATTCTTGATTGGCGTATTTTTTAAAATAGTTATTGCCATATCAGAATCGGGATATAATATAAGATGTAAATGACATATGTCATTTACGCCGAGAAACAGCTGAGAGGATAAGCAATTCATTAAATGGATTGTTAAAAATAAGTTCAGCGGTTAAATGTCAAGACCTAAAATAGAAATGAACTTTGAAAATTCATAAATATTCTTAAATTGTGAAAAAAGAGCATAGCAAACTTAACCTGCTCCTTTTCACTGGAAACAGGTTTTAAAGTACCTTGGGAGGTAGAAATTACCTTACCCTTGGCGGGGAGTATAGTCGTTGGTCACGCAGCAATGCGTAAACCAATCTGACAAATTTCCTGGCAGTGAGTGCGAGTGCTCGTTTATGG
>DUQP01000041.1 GCA_012837735.1 Bacillota bacterium | reverse complement strand
GATCTGGGAACAGGTCAACTGGTATTAGCCGAGCTCGATCGCGAGCGCACGACGGTGACTACCGTGCCGCTGGCAGTGCGGCCATGCCGGGTGGTAGAAGTGGATGTTGGGCATCTGGCCGATGTCGATGAACTGCACCAGTCGTTGGGGGCTCTGGCGGACAAAGAGGCGATCGTGCGTCTGCGATTGACAGGTACGGCTGGGTTCCATTACCGGATAGACGATGAATTGGCAGCACAATTCTACTACCTCGAGATCCAGGACGATGCAGACTATCTGGCGGACGCGGCAGTGGCCGCATTGGCTGCCGAGCAAACGGTGCGGGGTGAGTTCGTGCGGGTCATGCAAAAAATTATCGCCGCGGCGGATGACTCACAACGGCCGGTTTTTTGGCGTGCTCTCCGGCGGGGTCTTGCTGCTTTGGACGGGAGTGAGGGCAGATGAAAGTCGTTTGGAAAAGGATGTGGCTGAGCGGCTTCGGGCGGTTTTCCCGGGGCGTGAGCGTTACCATGCATGATGGGCTGAGCACGCTTTGTGCGCCGAATGAATGGGGAAAATCTACGCTTTTGGCCGGGTTGAGCGCCGTGCTGTTCGGTCTGCCCGGCGGCGAGGATCCGGAGCGGTTTGGACAGGGGCGCTTCCGCAGCTGGCAAGGTGCGGCGGAGTTTTTCGGAGAACTGGAGTTTACGGTGGGAGAAGAGCGCTACCGGGTGCAGCGGGATTTTTCCAACCATGCTGTGCAATTGTCCCGCTGGGTGGCAGGGCAATGGCGGGAGGAAGTGCGCGGCACACATAACCCCCAGGCGCGGCGAAAGAACGAACGCTATCAGGAGCGCCTGCAGGATTTGCTGGGGATGGGGAATAGAGAGCTATTCACAGCCACATTTTTCTTGACGCAACCCCTGGTGGGGGGAAATCAACTGGACGAACAGGTGCAGCGGTTGGTCTCCGGTGCGGCCAGCAGCGTTGAGGAAGCCTGCCAAATCCTCACCGATGAATTGCGGTCGTTGACCCGCTTCACTAGCAAACGCGGTGTCACGACGAGGGATGGCCAGAAAAACGGGCAGCTGGAGGAGTTGCAGGGTCAAATTGGGGAGCTCACGAAGCGCATCTCCCACAGTACCGGGACGGTGGACCGCTTGCAACGCGCCCGGCGGGATCTGGAGGCAGTAAACGAACAGTACCGGCGCCTGCAGGCGGACCTGCAGGCCAATACCAGTTCTCTGCAGGCCTGGGACAATTGGCGGTTAGCCAGGGAGCGTTACCAGGCAGCTGTGAAAGAAGAGCAGCGTTTGCTGCGGGCCCAGCAGGGAGCAAAAGACTGGCTGGAAAAGACGCGCCAGGAAGTATTGCCTGCCGAGCCACCCCCGGCCGTTTTCGGTATGCAACCGCTGGCAGCCCTGGAAAGACTGCGGCGCGCTGCTGAGGCCGCTTTGGCGGACTGGGAGCGGTTTGACCGCCAGCGGCAGCAAATACTCGCCCCGCCGTATGAAGATCTGCCCCAGGTGGACGGGCAGGCGGTGGCAGAAGAGCTCGCCTGTCGGGATGAGTTGGAACGAATGCAGCAGCAGCGCGGGCGACTGCTGGCTGAAGTGCACAGGGCAAAATGGCGCCGGGCGATGTTGGCCAGCGGGCTGGCCCTGGCTGGTGCGGTAGTGGTATTTTTGGCCTTTCCCGGCAGCTGGTATTGCTTGTTGGGTGTGGCAGCGGCCGGGGCGCTGGGCTGGCTGATCCCGGGCAGCGGCAGGCCGGCGGCTGAATTGGCCGCTTTAGACGACCGGATTGCGCTTATCAAGCAAAAGGTTGAGGCCTGGCAAGATGCCCTGGGGCCCTTTGCCGATTGGGATAGGGCAATGTTGCGGGACTTGCAGGGCAAGCTGGCGTTCTGGGCCGCCCTGCAGGAAATGGCGGATGATATGTTCGGTTATGACGCCGCTGTTGCCGAAGGGGCGCCCCTGGGCGGAGCTGATCAGCGCTGGCAAGAGCTGCAACCGTTAGGGGAACTAATGGCGGGCAAGCCGATTACGACGGTGGGGGAATTGGTGGCCTGTCTGCGGGAATGCCCCATTGCTTGGTGGGAGGATTTGCGGGTGGTGGCCGAACAATGGGAAGCAGCGCAGCTTGCCAAGCAGAAGCAGGCAGAGGCCGAGGCCAACCTGCAGGCCTTTTTGCAAGGCCAGGGCTGTCAAAGCTTTGCCCAGTTGGAACAGGACTTAGCACAGGCCAGGCATGCCGCGGCGGCGGCCATGCTGCATTGGCAGCAATTGGTGACAAAACACCCGGCTTTGCCGCCGGCGGACCCAAACCTGGATTTTTTGGCCCTGGATGCCACTTACCAGAGGCTGCGGGAAGAGCTTGATCGGTGCCAGGCAGAAGTGGAGTGCTGTCAAGAGCGGCGGCTGGAGCTGCAACGGGAATTGGTTTCCCTGGAAGGCCAGCAACCACTCAACGTGGCAGTGGCGCAGATAGAGCGGGATGTCCTTGTGCAAAAGCGGGAGCGCTGTGAGCGGGAAGCGCACGCCCTCACAATCGCTTTTCAGGAACTGAGGGCAGCGGCGGTGCGGTTTCATGAAACGCATCGGGAACGGCTGGCCAGGCAGGCGACAGCTTGGTTCCGGGAACTGACCGGTCGGCCGGAACGGCAGGTGCATCTGGATGAAACATTTCGTGTCTCATGGCGGGACGGCGATGGCCGGGAATTCGCTGTTTCACAGCTTAGCCAGGGTGCGCAGGACCAACTTGCGTTAGCATTGCGGCTGGCGGTGGCTGATTTGGTTGCCAATCAGGTTGGGTTGCCTTTGTTATGTGATGACCCCTTTTTGAACTATGATGCGGATCGGTTGCACATGACACACAATGCCCTGCAGCAGGTGGCAAAAGGGCGCCAGGTGGTACTGGTGTCCCACCGGGCCGATTTAGCCCGGTGGGGCCACCCGATGGTGGTGGAGGAGGTAGCGATATGAGTTTGCGCTTCATCCTCGGGCGGGCCGGGAGCGGCAAAACCCACACTTGCGTGTATGAGATTTGCACCCGTTTGCGGCAGGGGCCGGATGGTCCACCGTTATTGTTCCTAGTTCCGGAGCAGGCCACATTCCAGATGGAGCGCGCCCTGCTCACCAGGTCGGGAGTGCAGGCTACTATGCGGGCGCAGGTGATCAGCTTTCACCGGTTGGCCTGGCATGTGCAGCAAAGGGCCGGGGGTGGTGCCCGACCGCGGGTGGGGGAGCTGGGCAAGGCGATGCTGATGCGGGCCCTGTTGGCGGAACAGGCGCCCAGACTACAATTATTTGCCCGCACCGCCGGGCAGCCGGGTTTTGTCCGGCGTTTGGTCAATACCATGACGGAACTGCACCACTGGCGGGTTAGTCCGGAAGATGTGCAGACATGGTATGTGAATCTGCCCGGCGGAACGCTACTGAAGGACAAATTGCATGATCTGGCTTTGCTCTACCGGGCCTTTGAGGAAAAAATCCATGCCCAATTTACTGATCCGGACGATCAACTGAACCTGTTGGCGGAGCGCTTGCCGGAGTCGGGTCTCGCCAGGGGGGCTATGGTCTGGGTGGATGGCTTTGCCAGCTTCACTCCCCAGGAGTACCGGGTGCTGGCGGTGCTGCTGGCAGAAGCAGCACAAGTGAATGTGGCGCTGTGCCTTGACCACAGTCAGCTGGGAGAGCCGTTGACGGAGGGGGACCCCTTTTATCCCACCCGGGACACATATCTGCGCCTGCGCCAGTTGGCGGGACCGGGGCGGATTATGCCGCCTGTCCTGTTGCCAAAGGGAGATGCCTTACCGCGCTTCCAAACAAATGCTCTGGCACACCTGGAGAAATATTATTTCCGTCACCCGCCGGTACCGATGACAGGAGCGTGTGCCGGGGTGGAATGCGTGGCAGCGCAAAACCCGCATGCGGAGGTGCGGGCGGTGGCGCGCGCCCTGCGTCGTTTGGCGCAGGATGAGGGCTACCGCTGGCGCGACATGGCGGTGGCGGTGCGTGACATGGACGCATACCAGGATCTCCTGCGCAATGTCCTGACTGAATATGGCATTCCTTTTTTCCTGGACAGCAAACGCCCTGTCTATTATCACCCCTTGGTGGAACTGATCCGATCCGCCCTGCAAGTGGTGGCAGAGGATTGGCCGAGCCCGGCGATCATGCGTTACCTGAAGACGGACTTGGCACAGGTCCCGCGGGACGCAGTTGATCGGCTGGAAAACTACATCCTGGCCCACGGGATCACCGGCTCCACCTGGCGGAAGGGACCCTGGCCGGACCAGGAAATGGAAGGGATCCGTCAATTGGCGACTGGGGCTCTAGCCGCCTGGCAGGATCGACTGGCGGCGGCTGTTGATGAAGAAGGGCGGATCGCCATTTGGCAGGTTTGCCAAGCGTTATATGAACTGTGCGGGGAATTGGATGTGCCCAGTACGATTGAAGGATGGGCCGAGGATATTGTGACAGGCCGCCAGCACCGTCAGGTATGGGACGGTTTCCAGGATCTGCTCGACCAGATGGTGACGGTGATGGGTAATCAGGCGTTGACTCTCAATCAGTTTGGGGCGATTCTGGACAGCGGACTCGAACAGTTGCGGCTGGGAGCGATCCCGCCCACCGCAGATGCGGTGCTGGTGGGAGAGATCGAGCGTTCCCGGCACCCAAATGTCAGGGCTTTTTTCCTGCTCGGGGTCTGTGATGGCAGCTTCCCGGCGGTGCCGGCGGAAGACGTCATGCTCACGGATGACGAGCGCCAGACCCTGGCGGCCAAAGGTTGGGAACTGGCTTTAACCAGCAGGCAAAAAATGCTTCATGAGCAGTTCTTGGCCTACATCGCCCTGACCAGACCGCGGGAGCGGTTGTGGATATCATTCCCGCTGGCCGACGCGGAAGGAGTGGCGAAAGCCCCCTCGGCGGTGGTGAAACGCTGGCAGGCTCTCTTCCCGGAGCAGGCCCTGCGGCGAGTGGACATTGACCCCGATCCGAGCAGGGATGATTGGGAGCATATCGCGGCAGCGGAGCGCGTTTGGGGTGATCTGGCCAAATGCCTGCGCAGGGCCGAGCGGGGATATCCCCTCAGCCCGGTCTGGATCGCCCTTTATAACTGGGGGGTTGCGCACCGGCGGGAGCAGCTGCAAAGGGCTCTGGCAGGCCTGTTTCATTCCAACCGGGCCTGGCCCATTCCGGCCCCGCTGGTGGCAACGCTGCTGGGAGAACCATTGCGTACCAGCGTTTCCCGTTTGGAGCGCTTCGCCCGCTGCCCGTTCTGGCATTATGCAGCGGACTGCTTGAAATTGCAGGAGCGTGCCCAATATCGGGTTGAGGCGGTGGATGTGGGGAGATTTTCGCATGCTGCCCTCAGTGCTTTTGTTGAGCAGGTGGCAAAAAGGGGTTGGGATTTGGGACAACTGGCCCAAGACCAGGCGCATTCCCTGCTCGATCATGTGGTTGCGGAGTTGGCCGCCGGGTTTGAAAACGGCATTTTGCTCAGTTCGGCCCGTTATCGCTATCTGCTTGATGATTTGCGCCAAACGCTGCGACAGGCGGCCAGGTTGATAGTGGATTATGCTCGCTACAGTGCTTTCCGGCCTTTGGCTACGGAATTGTCGTTTGGTATGGGAAACACCGGGCTACCGGCTTTGACTGTGATTGATGGGCAACAGGTGCAAGCGATCCTGCGCGGGCAGATCGACCGTTTAGATGGGGCCCGCGGAGAAGACGGGACCACCTATTTGCAAGTGGTGGACTACAAAAGCAGTCAGCACGATTTGCAGCCGGAAGAAGTGCTCGCTGGGCTGACCCTGCAGCTGCCGGCCTATCTCTTGGCAGCCGTGCACGGTTACGGGGCCATCACTGGAGAAGCCCAGCCGGCGCCGGCCGGTTGTTTGTATTTCAACGTTTCCAATCCGATTATTTCTGATCCCACTCCGCTGGCACAGGCCGAGGCGGAGAAAAAAAGACGGCGCCAGCTGCGCATGCGCGGTTGGCTGGTCCGTGATCCGAGCATACTGGCCCTGGCGGGAGTCGGGCAGGGTGCGGAGCAGTTTTTGCCCGTGGAAGTGAACAAGGACGGCAGCCTGGGCAAAAGGGCGCGGCTGCTGGACCCGGCCCAAATGACGGATTTGTTGCGTTTTGCCGCCCACAAGATGTTGGAATTGGTGAAGCGCATCAAACAGGGCGAAACGGAGATCAACCCTTGCCGCCAGGATGGCAAGTCTCCTTGCTCATATTGCCCGTACCGGGCGGTGTGTGGGTTTGACCTCTTGTTGCCTGGCAATGGTTATCGCCATATCCGCCCTCCAGCAGATGCATGGGCGGTGATTAGTCAAAACACCGGTGAACTAGTGGTCGGTTAGCTTAGAAAGGTGTGAAGGAAATGCCGGCATGGACAGAGCAGCAGATGGAAGCGATCACAGCCAGCGGCTGCAATGTGCTGGTGGCGGCCGGTGCCGGTTCTGGCAAGACAGCGGTCCTGGTGGAACGCATCATCAGGCAAGTGACTGGCCCGCAGCCGGTGGATATTGACCGCCTGCTGGTTGTCACATTCACAGAGGCGGCGGCCCGCCAGATGCGGGAGCGGATTGCGTCTGCCCTGGAGGCTGCTTTGGAGAAAAACCCGGGCCACATTGCTTTGCGGCGGCAGTTGGCTTATTGGGGAAAAGCCCACATCTGCACATTGCATTCATTTTGCCTGGACATCGTGCAGCGTTTTTTCCACCAGCTCGGTTTGGATCCGGCCCCGCGCGTGCTGGACGAAAATGAGGCCGCTCTCCTGCGCCAAGAGGTGTTAGAGCAAGTGCTCGCACAGCGCTTTGCCGACCCAGGGGAAGGGTTTGTGGATCTGGTGGGGCGCTTTGGTGGGACGGGTCTGGGTGAACAGCTGGAGCGGACCGTTTTGGACGTATATAAGTCCTCGCTCAGCCACCCCTGGCCACAGGATTGGCTGATCCAGGCGGCCAGGGCTTTTGATTTGCCGCCCGCAGCCCGTATGGAAGAGACCCGTTGGGCCAAGTGTGCTTTGGCAGAGATGACCCTTACTCTGGCGGATGCCGCCCACCAATTGCAAATGGCGTTGTGGGAGGCGGCGAACGGCCCCGTCTCTTATCGCCATCAGTTGCGGGCCGAGGTGGATATGGTTATGGCCGCGAGCAGGGCGATTGAAAAAGCGACCTGGGAAGAGGCCCGGCGCATTTGCCGCGGACTGGCTTTTAATGATTTGCCCCGCATGCGCTCTGGCGAGGTTGATGAAGAGATTAAGCGCCGTGTCCAAAAATTACGCACTAAGGCCAAGCAGCAGATCAAAAAGCTCCTGGTGCAATACTGCACCCGCCCCAGCGCTGAGCTGATGAATGACATACGGGCGCTGGCTCCGGCCATGCGGACGTTGGCAGATCTGACCGGGGAGTTTGCCAAGAGGTATGCTGGGGCCAAGCGGGAGCAGGCAGCGGTGGACTTTTCTGACCTGGAGCATCTGTGCCTGCAGTTACTGCTCGCTGCGGATTCCTCCCCAGGGCAGCCTCGGCCCTCGCCAGTGGCACGCCAACTGCGCGATCAATACCTACAGGTGCTGGTGGACGAATACCAGGATATCAACCCGGTCCAGGACCTGATATTGCAGTTGGTATCCCGGCAGGATGATAAAACCCCCAATCTGTTCATGGTCGGGGACGTAAAACAGAGCATCTACCGGTTTCGGTTAGCCCAACCAGCCCTGTTTTTGGAGAAGCAAATGCGTTATCCAAAGGCACCGGGGGGCCAAGAACAGGCCATCTGGTTGGCCACGAATTTCCGCAGCCGACCGGCGGTGCTGGAAGGGGTGAACCACGTCTTTCGGCATCTATGTACACCGCAGGTGGCGGAACTGGCCTATGGCCATGATGAAGAACTGCGGCCGGGGGCGGACTATCCGCCCGATGATAGGGCAGTGGAATTAGTCATGCTGGAACGGGGCGGTACGGATGAGGAAGAAGAGTTGAGCGCCGTGGAACGGGAGGCGCGCTTTGTGGCACACCGGATCGCCACCATGGTGGCGAGAGGGGAACCGATTTGGGACCAGGGCGCTTATCGGCCGGTCCGTTATCGGGACATCGTGATTTTGTTGCGGGCGGGGGGCCGCGCCCAGGATTTTTTGGAGGCTTTGCGACAATATGATGTCCCGGCCTATACTGAGCTTGGCAAAAGTTATTTTGCCGCCAGCGAGGTGGAAGTGGTGCTGTCGCTGCTGCAAGTGATTGATAACCCCCACCAGGACATCCCTCTGGCAGCGGTGCTCCGGTCACCAATCGTGGGTTGCACCACAGGGGAGTTGGCTGCCATTCGTTGCTGTGACCGGCAGGGAGATTTTTGGCAGGCGGTGCAGCGGGCGGCCGCGGACGAGGGAATCGATGAGGCGCTGCGCGCCAAGCTAACCAAGTTCAGGCATGATTTGTCGCAATGGCGGACAGCTGCCCGGCAAGGTCCATTGGGGGATTTGTTGTGGCAAATCTATCATGAAACCGGCTACTTGCAATTCGTGGGGGCGCTGCCGGGCGGATCGCAACGCCAGGCCAATTTGCGCGCTCTTTTAGAGCGTGCCAGCCGGTTTGACCGTTTTCCCCGGCAGGGGTTATATCGTTTCCTGCGTTTTATCGAGCGTCTGCGGGAGGACGAAGACGATCTGGGAGCAGCACAGGCATTGGGCGAGCACGATGACGTGGTGCGTGTGATGAGCATTCACAAGAGCAAGGGCCTGGAGTTCCCGGTGGTAATCATTGCTGAATTGGGCCGGCCGTTCACCCGCACAGATGAACAGGGCGATCTGTTGCTGCACCGGGATCTGGGATTTGGACCCCGGTGCGTGGATACCGTTACCAGGACAAAATTCCCCAGCCTGGCTCACCATGCGGTGCGGTTTTTGAGCTGGCGGGAGAATCTGGCCGAGGAAATGCGCGTGCTTTATGTGGGCATGACGCGCGCCAAGGAGCGGCTGTTGTTGGTGGGCTCTTTGCGGGACCTGGATCAACGCCGGCAGTCCTGGCGTTCCGATCAGAGCGGGCCGTTGCCGGCCGCCCTGTTGGCACAGGCGAATTGCCATCTCGATTGGTTGGGGATGGCCGTCAGCCAGCACCCTGAGGGGCGCTGGCTGACAGAACCAGGTGCAGCGAGGCTGCCCGGCTGCCAGTGGCAGATCACGCTCTGGCCCAGGCACAAGAGCATACCCGCCCCGCCCACGACGAAGGAAAATCACTTACCATGGGAGATTTTACGTTCCCTGCAGGCCTGGCCGGAAGCCGATCAAGCGGCTATGGCTGAGATAGACCGGCGCTTACGGTGGTCTTATCAGCACGCAGCAGCCACCACCCTGCCGGCTAAGGTCACCGCGAGCGAATTGGAACGACTGGCACCCGATCAGGAGGCGGAGCCCTTGGCGCCCGCTCCGCGCTGGCGCGCCCGCCGGCCCCGTTTCTTGCCTGCCAAAACCGCCCTCACCCCTACTGAACGCGGGACGGCGACCCATCTCGTCTTGCAGCATCTTGATTTGGCGGGCGACTTGACGGAGGCAGGGATCATTGCTCAAATCGAGACCCTGAAACGGCGGCAGCTGCTGGGACCGGTAGAAGCGGCAGCAGTGGATGCGGCTGCTTTGGCAGCGTTTTTCCGTTCCGAGCTCGGCCTGCGGATACTGGCGCACAGGGCCACCGTCAGGCGCGAGGTACCCTTTTTGCTCGGGTTAAGCGCGGCGGAGGTGTTCGGGCATCCCGGAGAAGAAATCGTGGTGGTGCAAGGGATGATCGACCTGCTCTTTTTGAGCGCCGGGCAACCGGTGGTGGTGGACTTTAAGACAGACCAGATCACCCCGGAAATGGTGCCTGAGGCTGCCCGGCGCTACCAGCGGCAACTACGCATCTACGGGCAAGCGGCCGCAGCTGTCTATGGCAGACCAACGGCCGGGTTGTATCTCGTTTTTCTGGCAACAGGGGAAACGGCCCGAGTAGGTTGATTGTGTTACAACCAACGGCCTATTTTGTCGGCCTTGGCAATGATTGTCTTGTCAGCAGGCCGCCGTCCACCGAGACTGTCTCGCCGGTGATGTAACTGGCGGCCGGAGAGGCCAAAAACATCACCACCTGGGCAATATCATAAGGCGTGGCCAGGCGCTGGAGCGGAATGTTGCGAGCGAATTCTGCGCGCAATTGCGCTGTGTTCAGCCGGACGCGGGCCATCCGGCTGTCCACCACGCCCGGCGCCACCGCAACCACGCGAATGCCATGGGCACCCAATTCTAAAGCGGCCGACTGCGTCAGTAAATCCAGGGCCGCCTTGCTGGAACCGTAGGCAGTCCGGTTTTCGATCGCCCGACTGCCGCTGATCGAGCTGATATTGATGATCACTCCCTGGCCCTGATCTTTCATGAGCCTGGCTGCTGCTTTGCTGACCAGGAAAGGCCCGGTCACATTCACGGCCAGGGAATCTGCAAAGTCCTGCTGGGTTGTTTCGAAAAACGATTTCCGGCACAACACCCCCGCCACGTTAACCACGATATCCAGTCCGCCGAAATGATCGTGGGCGGTCTGCACTGCATGTTGCACCGATTCTTCCCGGGTGACGTCCAGGGGCAGGGCGATTACCTTGTCACCCAGTTCATTGAGCCCGGACATGCTATCCGAATCCAGATCGCCAGCGGCCACTTGACACCCCTGGGCATGTAATTCCCTGACCAGTGTGCTGCCGATGTCACCGGCTGCTCCGGTCACAAGGGCTCTTTTACCTTGCAGTGCATAATCCATACCAAACACCCTTTCTTGTATATAATTCTCTCAGGAGGGAACCCGGTTTTGCTGGCGAAAACCCCACTAGCGAGGTGTAATTAATTGACGCAACGACTTTGGGCGCTGATGGTTTCAGCAGCCCTTTTGATTGGTTGGACTTGTGGTCTAGGTTTTTTAAACACGATCCGGTTTTTGCTCACTTCCATGTTCTCTCCCCAGGCGCTCAGGTTAGCCCTGCTGGTCGGGTTGTCCGCCGTATTGGCGCATGTACTGGACAAGGCCGGGTTCTTGGAACAGCTCCTGCATTTGTTGCGGCAGCGCGTGCGGCGCCCGTCGGCGGTGGCGTCCATTACTGCTACTGCGGTCGGGATGGTGATTATTTCTCCCGGGGGCGCCCAGACCTCTGCCATAATGATTAAACCGTTGACCGGGGATGGTCTGGCCATTGCCGCTGCGGCCAGCATCAACGTGTGGTTTCGCGTCCTGGGCCGTTTTCTCGTGCCATTTATGCCCAGCCTGGTGCTGATTGCCGAGATGGGCGGGCAACCACCCTGGCGGGTATTCCTGGCGGTACTTGCGTTTGCCCTTATTTATGCGGCATTTGGTTATTTCCTGCTCGTGCGACAGCAACACCCACCAAAAACCACAGCTGTTTTTCAGCCCAGCACTAAAGTTTGGCCTTGGTACTGGGTGATAGCTCCATTTGCGACGGTATTTGTGATCGCCTTGCTGGGCGTTTCTACCATGCTGGCGCTCCTGGCCGGTTTGGTTACGACAATCATTGCCGTCCGGTTTGTGCAGGGTGTCTGGATCCCATCCCGCATCGTCTGGCAAGGCATCCAACCCCACTTGATTTTGTTCGTAATGGTGATCGTTGCTTTTGGTGCCATGTTGGTGGAAACCGGCTTGGTGATCCATTTGGCGAAAGTCCTCCCGCTGCAAGGTGGAGCGTGGGTGCGGGCTATGATAGTGGTCGGTTTGCCGCTCGCGCTTGGGTTTTTGCTCAACAACATGATGGGTACGGTCGCCGTTGTGCTGCCTTTATTAATGCCCTTTTGGGCCGGGGCGCCGCTTTTGCTACAGTTGTTTTGTTTGGCCGCCATTAACGTGAGTGCAAATGTGGGGAGCTATTTGCTCGCTCCCCACAACATCGACTTTCATTCTGCGCGTGCCGCCCTCCCGGCCGGAATTGGTTCGCTATATCGTAGCATTTTCATACCCCTGCTGGGGAGTTTGGCTTGTTACCTGCTGTTGCTGAGCAATTTTGGGCTTTAGCCCATGAACGCTCCACCGTTAATTGCAATTACCTCGCCGGTGATCCAACCCGCTTCATCGGAGGCCAGGAAAGCACATAGGTTTGCCACGTCCTCCGGTTTGCCCTGGCGACGGAACGGAATGCTGGCCCGCAGCCGGTCAACCACTTCCTGAGTAAAATTCTTCTCAAACAACGGAGTGAGAATAGGGCCGGGGGCGACCGCGTTCACATTGATTCCATCTTTGGCCACCTGGAGGGCCAGGGTGCGGGTAATACCCAACACGCCCGTCTTGGAAGCGGAGTAATCTACGCCGACAGCGCGGGCGGTATGGCCGGAAATGGAAGAGATGTTAATGATTTTGCCATAATTGCGGGAGATCATCGCCTCGATTACTGCCTTGCAACATAGATAAGTGCCGGTCAGGTTAACGGCGATCGTTTTTTCCCAGTTCGCCAGACTGAGATCCTGGATGGCACAGGAACGAGAAATGCCGGCGTTGTTCACCAGGATATCCACCTGTCCGAATTCCTGCAGAGCGGCGGCAACCATTTCCTGAACGGATGTCTCGTCGGTCACGTCCGTTTCAGTCACCAGGGCCTTTTTGCCCGTTTTGCGCACTTCCGCTGCTACTTGCTCCGCCGCTGCCAGGTCGATGTCGGCCACAACGACGTCTGCCCCTTCATGGGCGAATTTTAGCGCCAGGGCTTTTCCAAATCCGCCACCACCGCCAGTGATAATCCCTACTTTGTCTGTCAGTCTCATTGCCTTCCCTCCCAGATTATTAAATGAGACCCTCTTCCATTAGTAATTCCACTGCCATGCGGGCTGTCTTGCCGGCCACGGCCGTGCATTTGTCGTCATGACCGCCGGCGGCCAGGAAGGCCTTGTAATCGTCCGGGTCAAACAAGTCAAAAGAACGGCCCATCAGCTTTGTCTGAACGTCTTTACAAATCAGGCTCCCGAATTCCTCTCTATAACGGTCGGCCAGCTTGCGCGCCAATTTGAAACTCTCGAAGCGGGTGCGATCCGGATCCGCGAAATTGTCATATGTGCGTCCGCGGGCCATGCTGAGAGCCAAAACCGCGCCGGTGAGAGCCCCGCAAGCGCTGCCGCTCAGGCCGATGCCGCCGGTGAGGCCTGTAGCGGCCTTGAATACGTTATCGTCAACCAGGCCGACCACCTCTTTAATCGCCGCCAACACGCATTGTGAGCAACCGCCATAGGTGGCTTCATAGTCGTAGGCGCGCTTTTCCACTTCCGCAAGGATTTTCTCCCTATCATCAGTCACTCGCTATCTCCTCCTTTCGAAAAAAATAGCCGCACGAAGTATTTGGCATTGAACCTAATTTTCTTGCTCAGCCCGCTAATCTCCTGCCAATTTGCCACCTGAAAAAGATGTGCCCTTGGTTTAGAGCGGGGGATGTACCAATTAATTATTGACATATGCCCATATGAAATATATTATAATATACAGAGGTGCGGTGAATGGAGGTGTTGGGATGAAACTGGCAATTTGCGCGCAAGGTGAAGGAATGGCAGCTCAAACTGATCCTCGCTTTGGTCGCTGTCGATATTTTGTAGTCGTTGACTTAGCCAGTGGGGCAGTGGAAACCCTGGAGAATCCCAACTGCCAGTCCGCTGGTGGGGCGGGCATCCAAACTGCTCAGATGTTGGCCGATATGGCAGTCGAGGCTGTGGTGGTAGGCAATCTGGGACCGAATGCTGCCCGTACCCTGGGGGCGGCCGGCATCCAGATTAATCAAGGTCTCAGACCTACCGTGGCCGAAACCGTGCAGGCATACCGGCGCGGTGAGCTGAAGCAGGACGGTGATGCCACTGTCGATGCAAAATTCGGCATGCGGATGGGTGGCGGTCGTGGCGGAGGCCAGGGCCGGGGACGGGGACGCTGGTGAGTATCCTACCCTCCTGCGAGGAGGTGAGTGAGTATGCCAGGTGGTGATCGTACTGGACCACAGGGTAGCGGGCCCGGCACGGGGCGCGGGCGGGGCTATTGCTCCGGCAATGATGTGCCCGGTTATGCCAGTGGTAACCCGGGATTTTTTGCCCAGCGGGGTCGAAAAGGTGTGGGTTTGGGGCGTGGTAAGCGGGTCGGTCCCGGTAACGGGATGGGGCGCGGGCGCGCCAGATGATCTTAGCAACCATTATCCCACGAGGAGGTGAGCAACATGCCAGGTGGTGACGGTACTGGGCCGATGTGTTTCGGTCCCTTTACAGGTCGAGGTGCAGGTTACTGCGCCGGTTTTCCAGCCCCGGGTTATGCCAACCCGTTCATGGGGAGAGGCTGGTTCGGACGCGGCTGGGGCAGCCGTGGGCGCGGTATGGGGCGCAGGTGGTTTGCGCCCATGGCCTGGCCATATATGGGGGGTTATATGCCATATGGCCCGGCAGGAATGACTCCCAGCCAGGAAGCACAATATTTGCGCAGTCAGACGCAGGCTCTGCAGGCGCAACTGGAAGAATTGGAAGCTCGTCTGGGTGAGCTGGAAGATGCTGAAGAAGAGTGAGTGTAAAATGGGCAAGGCGGGCATTGTCCCGCCTTACCCATGTTGGTGGTGAATCCCATGTCTTATGTTTTTGGCCCGGTGCGCTCGCAGCATCTGGGCCGGTTTTTGGGAGTGGATCCCATCCCCCGCAAATATTGCCCATATGACTGTGTCTAATGTCAGTTGGGGCACACCACGCACACGCTCGACCGCCGCCCATATGTCCCTGTCGAGGCGGTACTGAAAGATTTGGAACAGGTTTGACGGAATGATTCCCAGCCAGATTGTATGGTGTTTTCCGGATCCGGCGAGCCCACATTGCATGATGGGTTGGGGTTGATGATTAGAGCTGTGAAACGGCTCACGAAACTGCCGGTGGTGGTCTTCACAAATGGCTCTTTGCTTTTCAAACCAGAATTGCGGCAGGAGTTGCGGGCGGCGGATGTTGTGGTGTCCTCCCTGGACGTTCTAGTGCCGGGTGGTTATGGCTCTTAGCCCATCGCGGTGATATGATAAGAAGGTGATGATGAGTGCCGAGATGGGAGGGTCTGGTTTGGACTACATTGTTTTTCCGGTAGGGGGAATATTGTTAGCGGCGTTTGGCGTCTTGGTGCGATTCCGCAATATAGATTTTTTGCTAGTGCCGGAAGGAAAGCAGGTAGCGGACCGGGCCGGCCTGCGGCGCTTCATCGGCACGACGGCGATCCTGATCGGCATCGCCACCGCTCCCGTGGGATGGTTGGTGGCTGCCTTTGGCGAGCGAATTGTGTATTACTGGCTGGGTGTGATTATTATCTGGTCTTTTGTGAGTATTGTCTACTCGAACTTTGCTTACGTTAAAAGGGAAGGACAACACCCAAAACGGGCTGCGAGCAAACCTCGCGCCTTGAGGCGGCAAGAGGCCAGGCAAGCCAAGCGCTCCGGAAATTAATCCGCGCGGACAAGACTATCAAAGTATCTGGGACTTATGGCAAGTAATGGGGGTGGCAAGAGATGAGTGCAGGGGCACAGAAAAGTCCGGGTCAGGTCAAGACACTTGAGCAAAACCACATCAAACACGTCGTGGCAGTGATGAGCGGCAAAGGCGGGGTAGGGAAATCCTCGGTGACTGCTTTGCTGGCTGTTGATTTAGCGCGGCGTGGCTACAAGGTAGGGGTGCTGGATGCGGATATCACAGGCCCGAGTATTCCGCGCTTGTTTGGGGTCACTAGCCGTCCGAGCAGCCCGGCAGAAGGGAAGGGGCTCATCCCGCCGCAAACCGAGCGCGGGATTAAGATTATGTCATTGAACTTGCTGCTGCCGGATGAGCAGGCGCCTGTGATCTGGCGCGGACCGCTGATTTCGGGTGCAGTGCAACAATTCTGGACGGACGTCATCTGGGGTGAACTGGATTACCTATTGGTGGACTTGCCCCCAGGCACGAGCGATGTGCCTTTGACTGTCATGCAGTCCCTGCCCTTGGCTGGTCTGGTCATAGTCACATCGCCGCAGGAGCTCGTCAATATGGTGGTTGCCAAGGCAATCAACATGGCGCACCAGATGGAAATCCCAATTCTTGGCTTGGTGGAGAATATGAGTTACCTGGAATGTCCGCAGTGTGGAGAGCGGATTCAGGTGTTTGGACCGAGCCGCACCCGGGCGGCAGCCGCCGGCGCGGGCTTGCGGTTCCTCGGTGCGCTCCCGTTGGACAAAAAACTGGCCAGTCTGGCGGACGAGGGCCGAATTGAGGATTATGAACAGACGACGCTGCAATCTTTGGCGGAAGTGATCGATGGCTGACAGGGAGTGAACTGATGCCAGGCAGAGACGGAAATGGGCCGGCAGGTCGCAGCCTTGTCGGGGTTCCCCGGCGCGCTAGGACAACTTCCTGGGCACTCTGCTGGCGAGTATTGCCGTCACTTGTCGGGTTTTTGTCCAAGCGGCGCCATCAGTGGAATAAGCGTTAGCGGGGTGGCGGGAGACCGCCACCCCGGTTCAGTGTTGCCCCCCGTGAAGGAAATTGAACGATAATAATGAAATATCAGGCTATGTTGAAGAGAAAAGGGGGGCTCAGCTTGACTGTCCAAGGGGAATTGATACTTGTCATTAATCCTGGCTCCACCTCGACCAAGGTGGCGGTGTTTGCCGGGGAAGAACGTCTTTTTGGAAAAACATATGACCATGCGGCTGAATGGCTAGCTGGTTGTGCCACCATTCTTGAGCAGTTGCCCGGCCGGGCGGAATGCGTACGGCAGGGCTTAAGGGACAGTGGGGTCGACCCGCAGCATCTAGCAGCGGTTGCCTGCCGGGGCGGGCGGTTTCGGCCTTTGCCAAGCGGCACCTATTTAGTCAACGAGCGCATGCTGGATGATGCGCGCACTGGCCGGCAGGGTTTTCACGCTTCCAATCTGGCTTGCCTGATTGGACACGAGATTGCCAAAGAGCTGGGCATACCGGCTTATGTGGTCGATCCGGTGTCGGTGGACGAACTCTCGCCTGTGGCCCGGGTCAGTGGTTTGCCGCAGCTGGAACGGTTCAGTTTGAGCCACGCTCTGAATCTGAAGGCAGTGGCGCGCAAAGCGGCGGCTCAGTTGGGGAAGCCTTACGATCAGGCTAACCTGATCGTGGCCCACCTGGGTGGGGGCGGATCGATCGGCATGCATCATGGGGGACGCATGGTGGACATATACAACTGTGATGTGGAAGGCCCGTTCGCGCTGGAACGTTCCGGGTCGCTGCCCACTACCTCATTAGTAGAACTCTGTTTTTCGGGAAAATACAGTAAAGAAGAGGTACTGAAGCTTTTGTCCGGGCAAGGTGGCGTATATGCCCATTTGGGGACCAGAGACCTGCGGGAAGTGGAAGCCCGGGCCCGGTCGGGGGATGAGCGGGCGACATTGTTGATGGAGGCGATGATCTATCTGTTTGCCAAATATATTGCTTCCCTGGCGCCGGTGGTGGACGGTCAGATTGATGCCGTGGTCCTGACCGGCGGGGCAATGAATTCGCAATGGCTGCGGGAGGGGATCACCAAGCGGGTGGCGTTCCTGGCACCAGTGCTCGTGTACCCGGGCGGGATGGAAGAAGAAGCTCTGGCGGCGGGCGCGTTGCGAGTGTTGCGGCAAGAGGAAGCACCCCTGACATATTGATCAGATTGACGGTTGTGGATGGTGGTGCTATGCTTATTGCGGGGGGTGAAGCCTGTGGCGCGACCACCAAAAAGACGTCGCGTTGAGACCATGCCACCCTACTCCTTTTTTAAGCCACAGGGTGTACCCCTGCGGAATCTAGCGGAGGTCCAGCTGACTGTGGAAGAGGTAGAGGCCTTGCGGTTGAAAGACTTGGAAGGTCTGGAGCAGGAGGCCTGTGCCGAGAGGATGGGGATTGCCCGCACTACCTTTCAGCGGATTTTGGTTGGGGCCCGGCGCAAAGTGGCTGATGCCTTGACGAACGGCAAGGCTTTGCGTATCGCCGGCGGTCACTACCGATTAGCGCTCAGGCATCTGGTCTGTGGAGATTGCGGGTTCGAATGGGATGTGCCATACGGCAATGGCGAGAGAGCCCGGGATATGGAATGTACTGCTTGCGGAAGCCCGACGGTGCGACGCAGGGAGCAGGCCCATGGCAGGCATGGTCAGCGTTGAGGTCAAAATGATTAAAACAAAAAAGCCGGCAAGGGTCGGCTTTTTTATTGATTACTCGCTTGCAGAGATGAGGAAATAGTGTACTTGCTGGCCGGAACGCACGGCGATCCCGCCCGGCCCACCGGTAACAGCGGTAGCATCGGTGACAGCCATGGCGAAAGGGATGCCCTGGGCGCGGGTTATAATCGTGCTTAAGAGCGTTTGTCCCCCTTGGCCTGTGGGCAGATCGTGCAAGAGCTGCTTGGCACGCAGTGTATCGCAATAGGCTACCAGGCCTGGCCCACCGGGATTTGCTACTGTCACCAAACCATAGCCCAGTGGTTCTGCTTCCCCGTGGGCGGGTTGGGGAGGGATATGTGGGCTGCCGACAATCCCCCCGCTCGGTCCCGCTGCCCCTGGCACAGCACAACAGATGGCCATTGCTAAAGCGGAGCGCCCGGGCAAGTCTTTTAGGGTTTCCGCACAGGCGGCCAGGGCCGTGTCCAGGGCGAGTGGGCTGCCCCAGGACGCGGCCGGCAAAACGAGCCGAGTGAGGGCGCTGGCCAATTTATGTGCTGCTAAACAGGTCCCTTGCAGGCCGACCACCGCCGCCAGGAAGGGAAAACCGCTTTGTAACCGCCCTTCTGTGACCAGGAATTGCAAGCGGGTCACGTCTGGGTCGGAGATTAGGGGATGAACAAAATAATTGCCCACAACTCCCGGCCTCCACAGAGACAGAGGCGGAGAAGGTTCTCCGCCTCTGTTGGTAGTCTTTTCTGGGTTGGTCAGGCTCAGTGCCGCCAATGGCCGGATTGGGGGATGCCGCTTGGCTGCCCGTACCCAACCGGCGATTGGTAGCCAGGCACCTGTTGCTGGGTCCCGACCGGTTGAAACTCACTTCTGGTTTGATGCACTTGTTGGGGATCCGCCGACTGCACTTGGTACCAACCGCGCTGCTGCATAAAGCTGAATATCCGCTCCTCGTTCTGATGGCAACTGCGGTTCAGGTCGATATAGATTTGTCGTAGCTGCGGACTGGCGGACTCGCTGGCATGGCTGTTCAGAACCGATGTGATGTATTTTTCGTTGTTCAAACAGTCAATACAGATCGCCTTGTCCGAGAGTCGGTTGCTGTTTGGGTTTGGACGCATACTATCCCTCCTTAGTAAGGACGTCCCTGATTGAAGCTACTTGTCTGGCCACCACCGCCGTAAATGCCCGGTACACCGGGGATCGGGCCCGCCAAGTGCCCGCTCACGCCGCCGGGGCTGACCCCGCCCATGCCGCTCATGCCGGAAGATCCAGAAAAACCAAAGCCACTTGTCTGGCCACCGCTGCCGTAAATGCCCGGTACACCGGGGATTGGGCCGGCCAGATTGCCACTGCCGGAACCCATCCCATAACCACTTTGTCCCATCCCGAATCCGCCGGAGACCCCGCCCTGGCCGAAGCCCGGACTGCCACTACCATACATACCCGGCACGCCTGGGATTGGACCAACCAGATTCCCACTGCCAGAACCCATCCAGCTGCCCATGCCAGAAAATCCTGAAGAGCTACCGGAACCGAAGCCGCTTGTTTGGCCACCGCTGCCGTAAATGCCCGGCACACCGGGGATCGGGCCGGCCAGATTGCCACCCATTCCATAACCGCTCTGTCCCATCCCGAAGCTGCCGCTGTGACTGATTCCCGAACTCCCGTAAATGCCGGGTACACTGGGGATCGGACCGCTCAGATTCCCACTTCCGGAACCCATCCCGTAGCCACTGGAACTTATTCCTGAACCGCCGTAAATTCCTGGTACGCCGGGGATTGGGCCGGGCAAATTGCCTCCCATGTTACCACCGGCCATCATGTAACCGCCACCCACGCTACCGCCTCCTCTGTTTTGGCTGATGCCAGCCTGTCCCTGTCCGACAGAGCTGGCGGCCATCTGACCGATACTGCCAGTGGCCTGGGAAGCCATGTTGACTTGATTGACGAGAGTGTCATAGCTGCGCTGATGTGATTGTTGAACATCCTGCAAAAGGGCACGCAATTGAGGATCCGTGACCTGGTTGATATAGGTTCCGAGCTTCTCAATCATCGTGCTTTCCACGTGCAGCTGATCACTGAGATCCATTACTTCTTTTTGGGTTAGGTTCGGCAAACCGCAGCACCTCCTTAATTTTGCACGGTAATATGCTCGCAATTTAGTATTCTTGTCGGTTCTAGCAAATATGCCAAATAGAATCGGGAAAATATTTCCGTAATAAGCAGGAAAATCTGCGGGGGAGGAGAATATGACCGTCAAAGTGGGGAAAAGTGGTTAAAAGTGGGGGCAAGTGGTTTGTGGAGGTGCGCCGGATGTTCATGGGGGAATTCACCCACAACATCGATGAAAAGGGCCGGCTGATTGTACCAGCCAAGTTTCGGGCTGGGCTGGGGGATTCCTTCATGATCACGCGCGGGCTTGATGACTGCCTGTTTGTATATCCCCACGCCGAATGGTCCATGATTGAAGCGAAACTGAAAGCGCTTCCTTTTACGCGCGCAGACGCCCGCGCTTTTGTGCGCTTCTTTTTCTCCGGAGCCAGCGAGTGTGAAGTGGACAAACAGGGTCGCATCCTGGTGCCGCCCGGTCTGCGGAGGTATGCCGGCTTGGAGCGCGAGGTGGTTGTGATTGGTGTCTCCAACCGGGTTGAGATTTGGAGTGCGGATAACTGGCAGGAATATAGCGCCAAAGCGGAGCTGACATATGAGGAAGCAGCGGAAAAGCTGGAGGATTTGCACCTTGACCTTTAGCCCAATGGTTGGTGATAAAAGTGGCGTTTAGCCATCAGCCTGTCATGCCGGATCAGGTCCTGCGTTTTCTGGCGCCCCAACCCGGCGGGGTCTGTGTGGATTGCACCGTGGGGGGCGGCGGGCACGCCGCGCTGATATTGCAAAAGTTGGGTGCTGAGGGGTGCCTGGTGGGTTTGGACCGGGACCCAGCGGCGATTGCGGCGGCGGGAAAGCGGCTGCGGGATGTCGATCAGGCAGCGCGGGTGCATTTGGTGAACCGTCCATTTGGCGAGCTGCCGGAAGTGTTGGCGGAACTGGGAATCGGGCAGGTAGATGGCATTGTGTTCGATCTGGGGGTCTCTTCCCACCAGCTGGACACCAAAGAGCGCGGTTTTAGCTACCAGCATGATGCGCCATTGGATATGCGCATGTCCGGATCTGGCGGACGGACGGCGGAACAGTTGGTGAATGAACTGGCCGCGGAAGAGTTGGCTGATATTATCGACAAGTATGGGGAAGAGCGTTGGGCGCGGCGGATTGCTTCCTTTATCGTGGCGGAACGTCAGCGCCAACGGATTGTCACTACTGGGCAGCTGGTAGAGATCATTAAAATGGCGATACCGGCCAGGGCGCGCCGGGAGGGACCCCATCCGGCACGACGCACCTTCCAGGCGCTGCGGATCGCTGTCAACGATGAGCTGGAGCAGCTGGAGCAGGGCCTGCCAGCAGCCATTGCGCAGTTGGGGCGCGGGGGCAGGGTGGTGGTGATTTCCTTCCACTCCCTCGAGGACCGGATCGTAAAAAAAGTCTTCCGCAGTTGGGCCGGACAATGCACTTGTCCGCCGGGTTTGCCGGTTTGTATGTGCGGGGGAGAACAGAAACTGCGCATCTTGACCAAAAAAGCGGTCCTTCCCAGTGAGGCGGAAAAACAAGCGAACCCGAGAGCGCGCAGCGCGCGCCTGCGGGCGGCGGAGCGCATTTGATGAGGGTTCTATGGGTAAAGGGGGGCGAATAATGTGTCATTAGCGGAAAAAAGAGCTACGTATCAACCCAGTGTGGCTCGCCAGCCGGTCAAGAAGCGCTCATTGCCTGTCAAGCGCCGGACCCGTGCTTCGAAGCGTCCCCTTTTATTGAATGTGTTAGTATTGGCCTTGGTGATCTGTTCCGGTCTCACGGTAGCGGCCCGCGGTGCCACGCTAGCTAGTGTTGGTTATCAGATCGAGGACTGCCGTGCCCAATTGGCCGCTGTGCAAGAGGAGAACCGGCGCCTGGCCTTGCAAGTGGCTAGTTTGGAATCTACGCAGCGGATCGAAGCCGAGGCCGGCGCCAGGCTGGGCATGGTGCGACCAGGTGCCCCGCAGGTGATTGCGGCCACACCGGCCATAGAATCAGATATCCTGACCGGGTCCGGGCAGCTCGCCTTTGCCGAGGAAATAGAGAGCGAGCTCAGTTTGGCCGGATTACTGTCCTGGGCACAGACGGCAGTGGCAGGATTCTTGTCCTCACCCGGACAGGTGGAAGCGGGGGAGACCCGTTAGGGACAGACACCGCCGATTTCACTTGCCCAACAGGGGGTGAAATGATTGGCACCCACACCAAGCCTGGGACTGCGAAGACGTGTCTTGTTTTTGTTTTTTATTGCACTGTTTTGTTGTGGGGGCTTGGTAGGCCGGTTGGCCTACATTCAGTTTTTTTGGGGCGAGGAACTGCGCGCCGAAGCGGTTGATCAACGGATGCGGGAACTGCGCATTCCAGCCAAACGCGGCATCATCTACGACACGCGCGGACGGGAATTGGCAATCAGCATGAACGTCGACACGGTGTTTGCCGCTCCACCGGAGATTGAGAATCCCCAGGAAACGGCCCGCCTCTTAGCACAAACCTTGGGGTTAGATGAACAAAAGGTCCTGGCAAAGATCCAAGAGCCGGTGGCCTTTGTTTACGTTAAACGTCAAATCGATGAAGAAGCCTCCCACCGCCTGCGGGATTTGAATCTGCCCGGGATCTACCTGACGCAGGACAGCAAACGCTATTACCCGAAAGGGAAGCTGGCTGCGCATGTGTTGGGGATCGCCGGGGTCGATAATCAAGGGTTAGAGGGCATCGAATATGTTTATGATCAAGAACTGCGGGGGGAACAGGGTTATATCCTGTTGGAGTTCGATAACCGCGGCCATGAGATCCCGCATGCCGAACACAGTTATGTGGCGCCGCAGGACGGCTTAGATTTGGTGCTGACGATCGACGAGACCATTCAATTCATAACGGAGCGGGAACTGGACGCCGCCATGCAGCGTACCCAGGCCAAAAAAGGCGTGGCGATTGTGATGGAACCAAAGACCGGGCGGATCCTGGCGATGGCTGTCCGACCCACATTCGACCCCAACAACTACAACGACTTTCCTGCCCAGAACAGGCGCAACACCGCAATTGCGGATGTGTATCACCCCGGATCGACATTCAAACCCTTGACCGCGGCTGCTGCCCTGGAGGAGGGGACATCCCATCTCTCAGATACCTTCTATTGCAAAGGTGGCACGGAAGTCTCCGGTTGGTCAATCGGTTGCATCAGGGCCCATGAGTCCCTGACATTTGTGGAAGCCTTGGAGAAGTCGTGTAACATGGCGTTAATCCAGATTGGGCTCGATCTCGGTATAGAAAAGTTTTATCATTATGTGGAGGCTTTTGGATTAAGGGAACGAACAGGCATTGATTTGCCCGGTGAAGCCAAGGGGATAGTGAAACCATTGGCCAACATGACAAAGCTGGACCTGGCGGTCATGTCTTTCGGGCAGACACTGGCCATTTCACCTCTGCGCTTGTTGACGGACACAGCTGCCCTGGCAAACGATGGTGTGCTGATGCAACCATATATCGCGCAACGCTTCCTGGATGGGGACGGGAACGTGGTGAAGGAATTCCGGCCACAGGAAGTGCGGCGGGTCGTTTCCGTCCAAACCGCTCGGGAGATCCAACTGGCCATGGAAGGGGTAGTGGCGCACGGTACAGGGCAAGCCAATGCCCAGGTGCCAGGCTACCGGGTGGCCGGTAAGACTGGGACGGCAGAAAAGATCCAGGGGCGGGATGGCCTGTATGTGGCATGGTTTACCGGTTTTGCCCCAGTAGAGGCCCCGCGCCTGGCGATGGTCGTGATGTTGGATGAACCGGTTGGTCAGTATTACGGCGGGACGGTGGCAGCGCCGGTGTTTGCCGCTGTGATGCGCGATTCCCTCCGCTATTTAGAGGTCCCGCCCAGCCAACGAGAAGGCGAGCCGGGCACCAAACCGGATGAGGAGGAACTGCGCGAAGTGCCGGATGTGGTCGGACTGCCCCCAGGGGAAGCGCGCCAAATGCTCTCAGCCGCTGGTTTGCGGATGCGCCTAGAAGGAACGGGCACCGTGGTCGGAGAACAGGTGCCTGCCGCCCAGGCTCTAGTGCAACCGGGTTTGACGGTCTTGGTGCGATTGACTGAGCCGCCGGATGCTGCTGAGACCACGGCATCCGTATCAGTGCCAAATTTGGCCGGCTTAACGATGCGGGAGGCGGCCGAACAATTGTATGCTAAAGGGTTGTTGTTGGATCCAGTCGGCAGTGGGCAAGTGGTCGGCCAGGAGCCGGGAGCGGGCCAGAGTGTGCCACCTGGTACCACGATTACCATCTTTCTGGAGCCGCCGCTGCCGGAAAACGCTGCCTAGGGCGGTGCTTGATGGCCATCTGGCAATTATTTCATAATGATTCGACAGGAAGAGCAAACTAATTAGGGGAAAAGACAAGCAGCGCGATTGGGGCGCTCGGGGGGCGGAGCAGTTGTTGTGGACGGAATTGGCGGACATTTTGCCTGGTGCACGCCTGGTGGGAGCCGGTGATTTGCAGATAACGGGCTTGGCATATGATTCGCGGCGGGTAAAGCCGGGGGATTTGTTCATTGCCGTGCCCGGCTTTACAGTGGACGGGCACGATTACATCCCCCAGGCATTGGCCCGGGGGGCCAGGGCGGTGGTGGTCGAGCAGGCGCAGGCTGTGCCGGCCGGCGTCCCCCATGCGATCGTGGCAGATAGCCGGAAAGCTTTGGGGTTGCTGGCGGCGAAATTTTTTGGCTATCCGTCCCGGGATTTGCGCGTGCTGGGTGTGACAGGTACGAACGGCAAGACGACCACCACTTATTTAATCAGGGCTATCTTGGCGGAACTGGGGTATCCCACCGGACTGGTCGGGACGGTGCAGCAAGCGGTGGGAGACCAGGTGTGGCCGGCCGGGCGGACTACCCCCGAGGGGCCGGATTTACAAAAATTGCTGTTGGATATGAAACAAGCGGGTTGCCGCCATGCGGTGATGGAAGTCTCATCCCATGCCCTGGAATTGGGGCGCGTGGTGGGCATTGAATTCGCTGGCGCCATCATGACCAATATTACTCAAGACCACCTGGATTTCCATCCCGACATGGCTGCCTATGTCCTGGCTAAGCAAAAACTGTTCGCCGGTCTGAGCGGGGATAGATACGCAGTTTTGAACCAGGACGACCGGTATGTGGACCAGATTCGGGCTGTGTGTCAGGTCCCCGTTTTTTCATATGGGATAGCATCAGACCGGTGCGATGTGCGGGCGGTCCACATACGGTTGGGGCCGGACAGGGCCCAGTTTGTGATACTGGCCAAGGACATCCAGCTTCCGGTCACGTTGCCTTTGACCGGTCGGTTCAATGTTTATAACGCTTTGGCGGCATTTGCCGTCGGGTTGGCCGAGGGCGTGCCCATTGATGCTATCAAGCGAGGTTTGGAGAGTATGGCGGGTGTGCCGGGCCGGATGGAGCGGATCGACTGCGGGCAGGATTTTGCTGTGTTGGTCGACTATGCCCATACCCCGGACGGCTTGGAAAACTTGCTGACGGCGGTGCGGGAATTTACGCCTGAACGGGTGATTTGTGTGGTGGGATGCGGCGGGGATCGCGACCGCAGCAAGCGGCCTTTAATGGGGGAGATCGCCGGCCGTTTGGCTGATATCTCAGTCTTGACGGCCGATAATCCGCGCAGTGAGGATCCGGCTGCGATCGCGGCACAGATGCGGACGGGATTGGAAAAGGCCGCCGGCGGCCGCTTCATAGAAATCCTGGATAGGCGGGCCGCCATCCGGTGGGCGATCGGCGCAGCGACCGGTGGCGACAGTGTAGTGATTGCCGGGAAAGGCCATGAGACATACCAGATATACAAAGACCGGACGGTTGAGTTTGATGACCGCCATGAGGCCCGGTTGGCTTTGCAGGAGTTGGGCTGGCAGGGGGAAAAACGGTGAGCGGTATATTGGGCACGGCCGCCCAGGTGGCGGCGGCGACGAAGGGACAATTATTTGGTGATGGCCAAATGCCGATTCTAGGGGTGTCCATTGACAGCCGCCAGGTGAGCGCCGGGGACCTGTTCGTGGCCTTGCCCGGGGAGCGGGTTGATGGCCATGACTTCATCATGGCTGCCCAGCAGGCGGGAGCGTCTTTGATCATCAGTGCGCGCTGGCCTTTGCTGGGCGTGACGGTGCCGGTGGTGGTGGTGGCGGATACCGGGCGGGCTTTAGGTGATCTGGCTGCTTGGCATAGAGCGCGCTTTACGATCCCTGTGGTTGGTATCACTGGCAGTGTCGGTAAAACCACCACAAAAGACCTGACAAAGGCCGTGTTGAGCAGGCGCTGGCTGACGTTGGCCAACCCCGGCAACTATAACACGGAGATTGGCCTGCCCTTGACCATATTTCATCTTTCCGACCAGCACGGCGCGGCTGTTCTAGAAATGGCGATGCGGGCGCCGGGGGAGATCGCGCGTTTGGCAGAGATCGCCCGGCCAGAGATCGCCGTTATCACCCGCATTGGCGAGACCCACTTGGAGCTGCTGGGCAGCCGCCAGGGGATTGCCGCCGCCAAGGGCGAGATCTTGGATGCTTTGCCGCCCAGTGGGTGGGCGGTTTTGAATGGCGATGACCATTTGGTGAGGGCTTTGGCAAACCGCTGCCCATGTCCGGCCATTTTTTATGGGCTGGAGAAAAATGATGTCCAGGTGTGGGCTGATGAAGTGAAATACCGGTTGGGCGGGACAGAATTCTCAATATATTTGCCGGGCGCTGCGCCGGTGCAGGTACGGCTGCCGGTACCGGGCCGACACATTGTCGCGAACGCTTTGGCGGCGGCGGCAGTGGGACACGTTCTGGGCCTGTCAGCGGAGGAAATTGCGGCGGGTTTAAGCGGCGCGGATTTAACCGGGATGCGGATGGAAATCGTGCCGGGGCCTGTCACCATCATCAACGACGCCTATAACGCCAGTCCCACATCCGTGGTGGCAGCACTGCGCACTCTGCGCGAACTGACGCCAGGCCGGGCGGGAGCCGTATTGGGAGATATGCTGGAGTTGGGACCGTCTGCCCCCGAGCAGCACCGGCAGGTGGGTCAGGCAGCGGCAGAGGTAGATTTGGCTTATCTAATCACTTACGGGCAGTTGGCCCTGGAGATCGGCCGGGGGGCTGTCCAGGCCGGGATGGATCCTGCTCAGGTTGTCCACGCCGAAACCCGTGCTGCGGCCGCCCGGTTGGTCCTGGAACGCTGTGCCCTTGGCGACTGGCTGCTTGTGAAGGGATCGCGCGGGATGCGCATGGAACAAATCATAGACCGGTTGAGGGAGGCCATCGGACCGTGAACAGTTTCTTTTATGTGCCATTGGTGTCTTTGGCCTTATCGCTCCTGATGGCACCCTTATTGATTCCTTACTTGCGGCGCTTAAAGGTGGGGCAGCAGATCCGCAGTGATGGCCCCCAGCGCCATATGCTGAAAGCGGGCACTCCCACCATGGGAGGGCTAATCTTTATCCCCGCCGCCCTGGCCACGACATTATTTTTCATCCAGCCCAGCCCCTACTTATGGGTGGCCATCTTAGCGATCGGTGGGTTTGGGATACTGGGTTTTTGGGACGATTATTTGAAGGTCGTGCGGCAGAGATCGCTGGGTTTAAGGGCCCGCAGCAAGTTGCTCGGTCAATTGGGATTGTCCTTGCTGGTGGCCTGGTTGGCTTTGCGGTTGCACGGAGACGGTTTGCTGCTCATCCCGTTTACGAGTTGGGCATTTGATCTTGGCATCCTCTACATCCCCTTTGCGATGCTGGTCATGATCGGCGCAGCGAATGCCGTCAATTTGACGGATGGCTTGGACGGTCTGGCCAGTGGCACGTGCGCGGCGGCCTTTGCCGCTTATTTCCTGCTGGCGTGGAAGATGGGGCAGCCTGACCTGGCGGTCCTGGCGTTGGCCATGGTGGGGGCTTTAGCTGGCTTTTTGCGTTTCAACTATCATCCGGCGCAGATCTTCATGGGCGATAGCGGTTCCATGGCGCTCGGGGCAGGGCTGGGGGCCATGGCTGTCTTGACCCGTCATGAGGTGATACTGCTCTTGGTGGGACTGGTGTTCGTGTTGGAAGCCTGTTCAGTGATCCTGCAGGTGGCGTTTTTTCGTTTTACGGGGCGGCGCCTGTTTCGTATGAGTCCGCTCCACCACCATTTCGAATTGATTGGCTTCGGCGAGACGCAAGTCGTGTGGGGGTTCTGGTTGCTGGGGATAGCCGGGGGAATGTTGGGTTTGATCGGCGCCTTCTGGCCATGGTAGCGGCCATTTTGGGATGAGGGGGGAATCGGATGGCGAAACCCAAGCAGCAAGTGGACCTGACAATCCTGTTCACGGTTATCACCCTGCTGGGAATCGGCATTGTGATGGTGTTCAGCGCCAGTGCCGTCAAATCCATGTGGCAGTTCGGTGACTCTTACTACTACCTGAAAAGACAAATGATGTGGGCGATGATCGGCTTGCCGGTCATGCTGGTGGTCATGAACATCAATTATTGGCATTATCGCCGCTGGGCTAACCTGGCCTTGCTCGGTGGTTTGTTTTTTTTGGTGCTGGTCTTGATCCCGGGAATCGGCGTGGAATCGAATGATGCCCGGCGCTGGATCGCGCTTGGTCCGATCGGCTTCCAGCCTTCTGAGTTGATGAAGCTCTTGTTCGTGGTGTTTGCGGCTGCCCACTTGACAAAATTGGGCGATCGCGTGCAGGACTTCCGGCGCGGGCTCTTGCCTGTCCTGGGGGTAGTGGGCCTGATTGGCGGTTTGGTGCTGATGGAACCGGATCTCGGCACGGCGGCGGTGATCTGCGGCACATGTATGGTGGTGCTATTTGTGGCTGGAGCGCGTTTAAGCCATTTGTTTTTCATCGTGGCTGTCTCGCTGCCCATGCTGGCTTGGGCGATTTTTTCCGAGGAATACCGGCGGCGACGGTTTCTGGCTTTTTTGGATCCCTGGTCTGACCGGCTGGACTCCGGGTTTCATATCATCCAATCACTTTACGCTTTGGGTTCCGGGGGATTGTTCGGGGTCGGCCTGGGAGCCAGCCGCTTGAAGCTGTTCTATTTACCGGAACAACATACAGATTTCATTTTTGCCATTATCGGGGAGGAGTTGGGTTTCATCGGTAGCGGGGCGATCATCATCTTGTTCTTTCTGCTGGCCTGGCGCGGTTACAAAGTGGCTGTCACCGCCCCGGATCGCTTTGGCAGTCTGCTGGCGACCGGGATTACGACCATGGTTACCATGCAAGCTTTGATCAATATCGGAGTTGTGACCGCTACACTGCCGATCACGGGCATCCCGCTTCCTTTCATCAGCTATGGTGGTTCTTCCCTTCTCCCGGCCTTGGCGGGGATGGGTATTTTGTTAAATATTTCCCGGCATTGCGAGGGCGGTTAATGTGGTACGGGTGTTATTGACCGGGGGCGGGACCGGCGGGCACGTTTATCCCGCCTTGACGATTGGCGAGGGTCTACGGGCCCATGATCCCACCTGCCAGTTGTTATATGTGGGGACGGAAACGGGGCTGGAGGCGGAATTGGCGCCGCGGGCCGGGATTCCTTTTGCCGCTTTGCGGGCGCAAGGGTTAGCCGGCAAATCCTGGCCCGAAAAAGCGCGCGGAGTGGCTATCACCGCCTGGGGCTGTCTGCAGGCGCAATCGCTGCTCCGGCGGTTTCGACCACATGTGGTGGTGGGAACGGGCGGCTACGTTTCCGGACCGGTGCTGGCCGCAGCTCTTTGGCAACGGGTGCCGTTTGTCCTGCAGGAGCAGAACGCATTCCCCGGTGCTACAAACCGCTTGCTGGCGCGCTATGCCCGCTATGTGTTCCTGCCGTTTGAAACTGCCCGGCACGCGTTCCCACCGGGAGTGCGGACGGTGATGACGGGTAATCCTGTCCGGAGCGTTATCCTGACGGAGGAGCGTGCCACGGCCGCCCAAGCATTGGGGATTGATCCCCAAAAGGACACGATCCTGATTTTGGGCGGCAGCTTGGGTGCCGGCTCGATCGTGACCGCCGCCCTGCAAGCCCTGCCCCTTTTGCGAGACAGTGCGGCGCAGTTCATTCTCATCACCGGCCGCGGCTACTTCCAGCAAGCAAAAGAGTCTTTAGGGATAGATTATGTAATTTCTGGCAATAATGGCGCTAGACCGGGCGACGGTGAGATGCTAAAAAGCGGGAACGCGGTTGTTTGCCCTTATTTGCACCAGATGGAAAAGGCCTTGGCAGCGGCTGATCTGGTGGTTTGCCGGGCTGGCGGCATGACGCTGGCCGAGGTGACGGCGCGAGGATTGCCGGCTATCATCATCCCTTCTCCGAATGTCGCAAACGATCACCAACGCCATAATGCCCTGGCGGTAGCCGGGGCGGGAGGAGCGATCATTCTGGAGGACCGGCAACTGCACGGAGCCCTCCTCGCTGATACGCTGCGGCGGCTGCTGGCTGACCCGGAGCGACGGGAAAAGATGGCTGGTGCCAGTCGGTCAGTCGGTCGCCCCCAGGCTCTGAGGAAGATCGTTGCGCTTACCCTACGGGCCGCCCGCCGGCTGTAGCTGGACAAGCTACCGGGCGTCCGTGACGACACCGTGCGCCTTGGCATAGGATGTGGCAGATAGGCCAACAGAAGGGGGTAGGGTGTTGCAAGAACCAATACATTTTGTAGGGATTGGCGGTACTGGCATGAGCGCGATCGCCGACATCCTTCTGTGCCAGGGGAGACAGGTGAGCGGTTCCGATTTAGTGGAAAACACTGCTACAAAACGATTACAGGCTAAAGGAGCACAAATCTTCCGCGGACACCGGGCGGAAAACGTTGCCCAAGCTGCTTTGCTGGTGGTTTCGGCGGCGGTGCCGCGGGATAACCCGGAGTTGCTGGCGGCTAGACAGCGCGGGATACCAGTCATCCAGCGCGGTGAAATGCTGGGCCGACTGATGGCACAATATCAGGGCGTGGCGGTGGCTGGGACGCATGGTAAGACCACCACCACTTCCATGGTGGCGTTGATTCTGGAGCGTGCCGGGTTGGATCCCACCGTCTTGGTAGGGGGAGAATTGAACGATATCGGCGGGAACGCCAAACTGGGCTATGGTCCCTACCTGGTAACGGAGGCGGACGAGAGTGACGGGTCTTTCTTGTTGTTGACACCGCAATATGCTGTGGTGACGAATGTGGAGGCCGACCATTTGGACAACTACCGGGATCTGGGGGAGATCCAGGCGGCTTTCGCTGCTTTTTTGCAGGGACAGCCTGCCAATGGGGCGGCGGTCCTGTGTGCTGATGACAAAACGCTCAGGGGCCTGGCGGATCAGTTGCCAAATGCCATTACGTACGCCGTCCACCATGAAAACGCCCATTACCGTGCCCTGGCGCCGGAATTAGAGCCGTTTTCAGCACGGTTTGGCGTCTCCTTTCAAGGCCAATACTTGGGTACGATCCGCCTGGGGATCCCCGGTCTGCATAATGTGGCGAATGCTTTGGGAGCCCTGGCGGTGACCCGGGCCATCGGTGTGGATTTTGACACGGCAGCAGCCGCTTTGGCGGGCTTTCGCGGTGTGAAGCGCCGTTTTCAGACCTTGGCGATTGTGAATGGGGTGCGCGTGATGGATGATTATGGCCACCATCCTACGGAGGTGGCCGCCACACTGGCGGCGGCCCGTAACGCCGCCACCGGCCGGGTGATCTGCCTTTTCCAGCCTCACCGCTATAGCCGCACAAAACACCTGGCAGAGCAGTTTGCCGCCACCCTGAGGGAAGCGGACTGTTTGCTGGTAACCGACATTTATGCGGCGGGTGAGGAAGTCATCCCAGGTGTCAGTGCGCGTCAGATCGTCGATGCGATCGTGCCGGCCAAAGGCCAGGTGGTGGAATATGTTCCGCAAAAAGAGGCTCTGGTGTCCAGGACGCTCCAGTTGGCGCAGCCGGGCGATTTGGTGCTCACCCTCGGGGCCGGCGACATTTGGCGCACGGGAGTGCAACTGGTGGAACGGCTGGCCGGGAATCCCAACTGGTCAGAGGTAGGCCTAGTCAACTTGTAACGCCTTCCCTGGCCGCTACGTAGCATAGTTGGGGACGGTGGTGCGGTTGCATGCCACCAAGCGCGGATCACGCACAGGTGGGGGGTTCCATTTGGCGAAATATCTGGTCACAGGCGGGCAGGCTTTGTCTGGTGCGGTCAGGGTGAGCGGCGCCAAGAACGCCGTGTTGCCCACATTAGCAGCGATTCTCTTGACGCCAGAGACCTGTGTCCTGCATGACATCCCGGATTTGCGAGACGTACAAGTGATGATGGAAATCCTGCGTTTGCTGGGTGTGAAACTTGTGGTGACGCAGGATGAAACGCGTCGTCATTTGTTGGCTTGTGCCGGCAGCCTTGACACATTTGAAATCAGGGCCGACCTGACAAGGCAAATGCGCTCATCCATTTTCTTGATGGGGCCTTTATTGGGGCGGTTGGGCAAAGTGCGGATCGCTTATCCGGGGGGTTGTGCGATTGGGCCCCGTCCGATCGACCTGCACTTGCGCGGTTTGGCGGCCTTAGGGGCGCGGATTGTAGAGCGGTACGGTTACATTGAAGCGGAGGCCCCCCGTTTGCGGGGGGTAGAGATTCATCTCGACTTTCCGAGCGTCGGCGCCACGGAGAATATCATGATGGCGGCTGTCTTAGCCGACGGTGTAACGGTGATCCGCAACGCTGCGAAGGAACCGGAGATAGTCGATTTGCAGAATTTGCTTAATGCCATGGGCGCGCGGGTGAAAGGGGCGGGCATGGACGCGATCCGAATTGAAGGAGTGCGTAGGCTGCATGATGCCACACACAACGTGATTCCGGATCGGATCGAAGCCGGGACATTTATGATCGCAGCCGCTATTACGCAGGGGGATGTGCTATTGGAGAACGTTATCCCGGAGCACGTGGAATCTACCAGCGCCAAACTGCGCGAGGCGGGCGTGAACGTGCGGGAAATCGGCGAATGTATGCGCGTCACGAACAAAGGCAGGGTGCACGCGGTTGATATCAAAACATTGCCATACCCGGGATTCCCCACCGACATGCATCCGCAAATGATGGCTTTGATGAGTGTGTGCCAGGGCACCAGCATGATAACGGAAACGGTGTTTGAAAACCGGTTTTCGCAAGCCGAGGAATTGCGCCGGATGGGAGCCAATATCAAGATCGAGGGTCGCACGGCCGTAATCAGCGGCGTGGAAATGCTCTCCGGCGCCACCGTAGAGGCGGCGGATTTGCGCAGCGGGGCAGCGCTGGTCCTGGCCGGGTTGGTGGCGGAGGGGCAAACGGCCGTGGAGGGGGCTATCCACATCGAAAGAGGATATGAAAACCTGGACGGCAAGTTGCGGGGGTTAGGGGCGATCGTTGAGCGCGTGGAATAGGGGGCGAGGGCCAGATGGCGAAGCAAAAAACCAATGACAATTGGGCCACCGTGGTCGATTTTCCACGCCCGGTGGAGGAGAAACAGCCAAAGAAAAGTTTCATCTCGCCAGGCTTAGTGTATGCAGTCCTGGCGTTGGCGTTGCTTGCTTTCGCCGTTGTCGCCGTCTTGAACTCACCGCTGTTGTGCCTGGAGCAGTTCCGGATCAGTGGCCTGGTGGATTTAAGCGTCGCAGAGGTGCAATCCCGGACTGGCGTGACGGTGGGGGTAAATATGTTGCGCATCAACCCGGCCGATGTTAGAGCGCGGCTGGAAAAGCACCCCGGCATCGCTCAGGTGCGGGTAAAGCGGGTTTTCCCCGCCACTTTGGCAATTGCCGTTCAGGAGCGGGTGCCGGTGGCGCTGATGGTTGGGAGCGGCGAATACCTGGTGATGGATGCCACAGGCCACGTGATGGCGACCCGCCCGCTACCGGCGGAGGCGGACAAGCCCTTTTTAACGGGCTATGACGCCGTTGCTACCCTGCGACCTGGCATGCGGGTGGAAGATGTGGTGGTGCGGGGAGCATTGTTAATGCTCGGTAGCCTGGAAGAATCCTGGCAAGCCCACATCTCGGAAGTAAATTTGAGCGGTGGCGAATTGATCATTTATACCATCGATGGCACGCCAATATTCTTTGGCAACCCGGCCGGCGACACCCACAATCGCCTGGTGGCACTTTGCTCATTGTTGCGCGAAATGGCGGAGGCTGGGCTGGACGCCGCCTATATTGATCTGCGCTATGGGCAACCGGTGGTCAAGCCAGCTGGAAAATAGTGTTGTCATCAAAACCGGTGAGAAAAAAGGGAAAAATTCTGCTGCGTTGAAATAATATTGCAGGTTTTACCAATAGCGGGCGTTTTTTGAGTTTTCCCGGGGGAGGGGACGCTGTGAGGCAGGGAAACGTTGTTGCCAGCCTGGATGTAGGCACCAGCAAGGTGGCGGTAATGGTGGGGCGGGTTGGCTACGACGGTGAGCTGGAATTGCTTGGGACAGGCAGTAGCCCGGCAAACGGCCTCAGGCGTGGAGTGGTAGTCGAGGTGGATCGCACAACTGCTGCGATTCGGCGCGCGGTAGCAGCCGCCGAACGGATGGCAGGAGTGGAGATCGAGTCTGTAGTGGTTGGTTTGAGCGGTGACCATCTGGCAAGCCAACCGTACCGCAGTAGCGTGTTAGTGAGCGGGGAAGATCATATTATCACCCCGCAGGATGTGGAACGGGTGATGGAAGCGGTCCGCTTGCGCAAAGTCCCCCCCAAGCGCGAAATCATTACCATTCTGGCCCGCGAGTTTATTGTGGATGGTGTGGATGGGATCTTTGACCCGGTAGGAATGGTCGGCATGAACCTGGAAGTATCGGCTTTGATGGTCACCGGTGCGGTCACGGCCGTGCAGAACCTATTACAAAGTGTCTACCGGGCGGGGCTGGAAGTGGAAGACCTGATACCTGCCGCCCAAGCGGCTGGGGAGGCGGTCTTGCTACCGGAGGAAAAAGACCTGGGTGTGATAGTAGCTGATATCGGTGCCGGAACGTCCGACGTCGCATGGTTTCAAGCCGGCACCCCCTGTGCTCAGATTGCCGTTCCCATCGGCGGGTCACATATCACAAACGATATCGCCGTTGGGTTGCGCACCACCCTGCAGCAGGCAGAAGAGTTGAAACTGGCCTGTCGCAATCTGCGGGAAGAAGGGGCCGCGGAGGGGAAATTCTTTGAAACGGCGGGATTGACCGGTCAGGAACGGCGCAAGGTAAGTGAGCGGGAATTGGCTGCCATCGTCGAGCCGCGGGTGGAAGAGATTTTTGCCCTGATTAAAGAACGGCTCTTTCCTGCCGATAGTCCTGAGGTAATCCCAGGTGGGCTGGTGCTAACAGGGGGAACAGCTGAACTGCATGGTATTGCCGAGTTCGCCAGGGCGGAGCTCGGCATGTCGGTCAGATTGGGGCGACCGGCGCTTGAGGAGATGGAGGTGGACCCCCCAACGGCGTGGTCTGTAGCGGCCGGGCTGTTGCGGTACGCCGCTGACAACCATCCTCCCCCGGCGGATGAAGGTCATCGCAGGGGGTTGGTAGGGGAGTTGTGGCAAAGGATCCGGAGTTGGTTTGAGGATATTTTTTAGGAAAACGCAATGGCATTTCTCCGCCGAGCAAACGAGGGGGTATGAGCCGGTGTTGGAATATGGATTAGACATGGATCAGTTCGCAGTGATTAAGGTGATTGGAGTCGGAGGAGGCGGCAGTAACGCTGTTAACCGGATGATTAACGCGGGGTTGAAAGGCGTGGAATTCATCGCCATAAACACGGATGCCCAGGCTTTGGCGCTTTCCAAGGCTCCGCTCAAGATCCAGATCGGTGAAAAACTCACCAAGGGTCTAGGGGCTGGCGCCAACCCAGAAATTGGAGAAAAAGCGGCTGAAGAGAGCCGTGAGATCATCAAGGAGGCCGTGCAGGGGGCCGATATGGTGTTTATCACGGCCGGAATGGGTGGCGGCACCGGCACAGGCGCCTGCCCGGTGGTGGCGGAGATAGCGCGGGAATCCGGCAGTCTCACGGTCGGAGTGGTAACAAAGCCTTTCTCCTTCGAAGGTCGCAAGCGCATGGGGCAGGCAGAGCGCGGTACAAACGCCCTGCGCAGCAAGGTCGACACACTGATCACCATCCCCAATGACCGGCTTTTGCAGGTAGTGGAAAAGAAGACATCCATCCTGGAGGCTTTTCGGATCGCCGATGATGTGCTCAGGCAGGGCGTGCAGGGCATTTCGGATCTGATTGCAGTGCCCGGACTGATCAACCTTGATTTCGCGGACGTGCGCACTGTGATGCTGGAAACGGGATCGGCCTTAATGGGGATCGGCACCAGTGATGGCGAGAACAAAGCCGTGGAGGCGGCTAAAGCAGCCATCTCCAGCCCGTTGCTGGAGACTTCCATTAACGGGGCGCGCGGTGTGTTGTTGAATATTACAGGCGGTCCGGAGCTTGGTTTGTTTGAAGTGAATGAAGCGGCTGAAATCATAGCCGAGGCTGCTGATCCGGATGCGAATATCATCTTCGGGGCCGTAATCGATGACGCGATGGGCGACGAAGTGCGCGTGACTGTGATTGCTACGGGCTTCGACAAGCCGGGGAAGAGCCGCGAGGATGGTTTTCATGATCTGCAGATCAAGGCTTTTACCGGTGATGATCTTGACATCCCGGCTTTTTTGCGCAGAAAACCTTAGCCCTCCAAGAACAAAATAAAGGGCGCGGTCCCTCCGGGGCCGCGCCCTTTATTTTGTGAGCAGAGTTTGACAAATTTCCGTTTACCGCCGGGTCTATAATGAGTTGGGTAGCCATAGAGATAAATAAGGAAATTACGTCTTGCTGGAGGGGGCTTTATATGCCGGTCGTGTACGTGGACCTCCTCCTGTTGGTCAATTTGACCATGAACATGTTGGTGCTCTGGGCGACGGCACGTTTTGCGCAACAGGCGGTATCGATGGCGCGGTTGTTTCTTGGGGCTGCCCTGGGGGCAATCTATGCGCTGTTGGCATTATTTCCCGACCTGCACTTTTTGTTCAGCTTACCAGGCAAGATCTTGTTTTCGCTGATCATGATCGGGGTCGCCCTGCAACCGCGGTCGCTGACTCGTTTGTTCAGTTTGGCCGGGTATTTTTACGCCACTTCCTTTGTGATTGCCGGAGCTTATTTAGCGGTCAGTTTGCTGGGGAGGGGCCAGCCTGGCATCGGTCCCACATATTTTTATCTTGATGGTTTGCATTGGGGGGTGCTCGCGATCGCGGTCGCCCTTTCCCTGGCGATGGGACGTCCTGTCATCATTGCCCTGCGGCGAGGGTTGCAAAAGGCTGGGTGTTTGACGGTGGAGATCGTGTTAGGCGAACGCCGGGCGACCGTCCAGGCGTTAATCGATACCGGCAACCGGCTGCGCGATCCATTTTGTGCTTTGCCGGTCATGATAGTAGAGGCAGGTGCTGTAGAGGCACTATTTCCACCGGCGGCCAAATGTCTGTTGCATATGGAAGCGTCCCAGGCCCTGGCAGAGGGACAATGGGCCGGGTTGGCGCGTTGGCGCATTCTCCCCTTTAGCAGTCTTGGCAACAGGAGCGGGCTCTTGCTGGGGTTTTCTCCCGATGCCGTGTTAATTCAGGAAGGAACACAGACCTTCCCGGCTTGCCACCTGGTGATCGGGATCTGCCGGGAGACGCTTTCTCCTGAGGGGCGCTTCCGTGCCCTGCTACCACCGGAGGCGTTGGCAACAGCCTGAGGGGTGATCGCTTTTGCTGAGTAAGACACAAAAAATGCGCTGGAGGCTGCGGTTGGCTCTGTTGCGCTTCCTGCAACGATGGAGGCTAATTTCTGGTCCGGTCTTTTATGTGGGGGGCAGTGAGACGCTGCCGCCACCCCTTTCCCAGGATGAAGAAGAGTATTTGATCGAACGCCTGCGGGTGGGAGATTACACTGTCAGGGGTGTTTTAATCGAACGCAACCTGCGCCTGGTCGTTTATATCTCCCGCAAGTTTGATAACACGGGAATCGGGATTGAAGATTTGGTTTCGATTGGCACCATCGGGCTGATCAAGGCAGTAAACACATTCGATCCCGAAAAGAGAATCAAGCTGGCCACTTATGCCTCTAAGTGTATCGAAAACGAAATTTTGATGTATTTGCGCCGCAACAGCCGCTTGAAGGCGGAAGTCTCGTTTGATGAACCGCTGAATGTGGATTGGGACGGAAATGAATTGTTGTTGTCCGATGTGCTGGGCACGGAGACCGATATCATTTATAAAAATCTTGAGGAAGAAGTGGATAAAGCCCTGCTGCGGAAAGCTTTAACGAGGCTCAGCAGCAGGGAAAGGAAGATCATGGAGTTGCGGTTTGGTCTTGCGGATAGCCGGGAACGCACGCAAAAAGAAGTCGCGGATCAGCTCGGCATCTCCCAATCTTACATCTCCCGGTTGGAAAAGCGGATCATAAAACGGCTCAAAAAAGAGATCGCGCGGATGGAATAATCCTCCCTTGTGCGGCCCGCCTGGCAGATGTCAGGCGGGCTTTCCTTTTGCCAAAAATTTCCCATCGCTGCATAAACAAATAGGTTGTGACCAATAATGTCTGTAACGAGCGACAAAAAATGTCGTTGCTGGGGGAGAGGAAGGCAAATGCTGATCAACAAGGTGGAAATCTGCGGTGTCAACACATCAAAACTACCCGTCCTCACCAACAGTGAAATGAAGGTGTTGTTTCGTGAGATGCAGAGCGGGGACGGCGAAGCTAAGCAAACAGCGCGCAATAAACTGGTGAACGGCAACCTGCGGTTGGTTTTGAGTGTGATCCAGCGCTTCAACAATCGCGGTGAATACGTGGACGATCTGTTTCAGGTCGGCTGTATTGGGTTGATGAAGGCAATTGACAACTTCGATCTCGGGCAAAACGTCAAATTCTCCACCTATGCAGTGCCAATGATCATTGGCGAAATCCGTCGTTACCTGCGTGATAACAATCCCATCCGAGTCAGCCGTTCTTTGCGCGATATTGCCTATAAAGCATTGCAAGTAAGGGATTCGCTGGCCAACAAGCATGCCCGCGAGCCGACCCTGAATGAGATTGCGCAAGAATTACACATACCGCGGGAAGAAATCGTGTATGCGCTTGATGCCATTCAAGAACCGGTTTCTCTATTTGAGCCCATCTACCACGACGGGGGCGATCCCATTTTTGTGATGGATCAGATCAGCGATGAGAAAAACCAGGACGCGAACTGGTTAGAGGAGATTTCGATCCGCGAGGCCTTGCAGAAACTGAATGAACGCGAAAAATTAATTCTCAGCCTGCGCTTTTTCGAGGGTAAGACACAAATGGAGGTGGCCGACGAGATCGGCATCTCCCAAGCCCAGGTATCACGCCTGGAAAAAGCTGCTCTCAATCATATGCGCAAACACATGTAGGGGGTGGAGCGGGTGAAACGGCTTTTTTTCGGGCGTCAGTGGGGCGCGGTGTTGATAGTCGTAACATTGTTGGTGGTGGGCGGGGCGTTGGGGTTTGCCAATTTGCAGCGCGCCCAGGATGTGCCTACCGATTTGATCCGCCTGCATGTGGTGGCCCACAGCGACGCTAACCGGGATCAACAGGTGAAGCTGGCCGTCCGGGACGCCGTTTTGCGGGAAATGACTCCGGTTTTTCAGGCTGTCCAGGATGTAGGCGATGCGCGCCGGATTCTGCAGGAGAACTTGGACCGAATTGCGATGAGCGCCCGGGTGGTGCTGCAGGATCATAATTGCCCGTATGACGTCCGGGTACAGGCGGGAGTATTCCCTTTTCCGGAGCGCACGTACGGCAGTTTGTTCTTGCCCGCTGGGGATTATCAGTCATTGCAAGTGGTGTTAGGGGATGGCATGGGGTGTAATTGGTGGTGTGTGTTGTTCCCACCGTTATGCTTTGTGGAAGCGCCCGTCATGGGCGGGCCAACTGTCGATGCCTTCGCTTACCGGGAAGCGGTACCGGTGATGGCTTCCGGACAGGCACAGATCGTGGTGGAAGAAAGGGCGCCCGAACTGCGACTGGCTTGTTGGGATTGGTTGCGGGCCAGGCAAGGAGAGCTGGCGGCAAGGTAAGGGGAAAAAGTCGGAGTGCCAGGGTCGGCACTCCTTTTTTTATGCCTGAATCATTTTCATCATGCCGCTCGATATAATTAGATAAGCGGATGGGGGGAGGGACGAAATGGTAAAGGTGTCGGAGCTGCGCGAAAGGGATGTGGTGAACATGAGTGACGGGCGGCGGTTAGGTTACATTGAAGATATCGAGATGGATTTAGCGGCTGGGCGGGTGACGGCGATCATAGTGCCCGGTCCCGGAAAACTGCTTGGTTTGCTGGGGCGAGGGCGGGACATGGTCATCCCGTGGGAACAAATCCGCAAGATTGGAGCGGATGTCATTTTGGTGGAGATCGCCGGGGGATAACGGCCGGCAGGTTATTCCTTTTTCCTCGTCGAACAGGTAAAAAAAGGAGCGGTGGTATGGACTGGGTGTGGGAGGAAAAGGATGGCTGCCGGTTTTTGACGATTCCCCGCTGGTGGACCCAAGGTGCACGGGTATTTTTTTCCAGCCGGGCCGGCGGTGCTAGTACGGGACCCTGGGCGGAGCTGAATCTGGGTCTGCATGTTGGGGACGAGCCCGGGCAAGTGGCGCAAAACCGAGACAAGCTGGCCAGGGCGGTCGGCCTGGCGGATTATGCTTGGTATGCTGCCAGACAAGTCCATGGCAATGACGTGGTGGTGGTCGATGCCCAGGCTGCCGGTACGCCGTCCCAGCCCGGTGCCTTAGGGGATGCCGATGGGATCGCCACCCGCCGGAGAGGCGCCGTGTTGATGGGTTTTTTCGCGGATTGCGCACCGCTCTTTTTCTTTGCCCCACGCCGTCAAGTAGTGGCTTTGGCGCATGCCGGATGGCGGGGCACGGTCGGCAAAGTGGCACAGGAAGCTGTATACCGGTTGGAGCAGGAATTTGACTGCCGCCGGGGAGACTTACAGGTGGCGATTGGGCCCTGCATCGGTGTGTGCTGTTATCAGGTGGGGGCGGAAGTGATAGAATTGGTGCGGGAGCGATTTGGATCAGCGGGAGAGGCCTTCTTGGGGCACCGGAACAATGCCCTTTATCTTGATCTGGCGGGTTTGAATCGGTTTATCCTGGTGGCCGCCGGTGTGCCAGCGCAATCCATCATCACCTCCCGCTATTGTACCAGCTGTCATCCGGAATTATTTTTCTCCCACCGCCGGGAGGCCGGAAAAACCGGTCGTATGGCGGGCGGGATCGCTCTGCGTTAGGAGGGAGAACATTGCCGGATCGGCGCCAGTGGCGGCAACGTTATTTTGCCGATCGGGCGCAGGCAAAAAAGGTGCAGCGGTCATTCATTGACCGGCTTGCGCCAGCGGGAACCTGGCTGCTGGCCCTGTCATTGGCGGTCCTTTTGTTGTGGGGCGGGGGGATCGGCTTGCGCTCGGTCTTGGCCAGGACTTTTTTGCGTACTGCCCATGTGACGCAGGGTGTCCTGGAGGAACGGGTGGCAGGCGAGGCATTCGTATTGAGAAACGAACAGGTTTTTTTGGCACCATTAGATGGCACCCTGCATTTAGGTGTCGGTGAGGGTGAGCGGGTGCGGGTGGGGGGCGTGTTGTTCTCCATCACCGCCCAGGGCACCGTGCAGGAGCGTCAAGCCATGGTTGCCCAGGCCCGGAGGGAACTGGAGGATTTCCAGTCAGCTTGTGCCGACAGGCGAACCAATTTGCGAGCGCAGCTGGTGGCCAGCGATGCCCGCCTGGAAGAAGTTTTGGCCAGGTTGCGTTGGGCGCAGACCATGGGCAAGCCCCGGGTGACTTGGGAACAAGTTGCGCTTTTGAAAAAGGAACGCCAAAGGCAAGCCCCCTGGCAGGAAGAATTGGACCGTTTACAGGTCAAGGAAACCGCTTTGCAAGCGCTGGTCGCTGAACGGGAGCTGAACCTAGAACGGGTTTATGTGGAAGAAAGAGCCCAGGTGGCGGGTTTGGTCAGTTATGCCTGGGATGGCTTGGAGGAACTATGTTATCCAGAGGGGTTGACTGTTTTGGATCCCTCGGCGTTGTCCCGGGCCAAGCCCGTGTGGCAGGAGAGGCGGGAGGGGGACTGGGTAACAGCGGGACAACCGGTCTGCCGGCTGATCGATGAGCGCGAATATTTGCTCCTGGTGAAGTTGCCTGATACGGTTGGTTATCAGCCCGGTCAGGAAATGCCAATCCGGATCGGTGATTGGGAAAAGCGGGCTCGACTGTTGCAGACCCCGGCTCATCTGGTGGAGGCAGGCTATCTGCTCTTTGCGGTTGAGGGTTCCGGTGGCCGTTTGTGGCAGGAGCGGATGGTGCCGGTGACAGTCGTGGTGGAGTCAGTTTCGGGTGTGATAGTGCCGGAGAGCGCTGTGGTGGCGGGGAATAGCGTCTACATATTACATGAACTAAAAGCTGAGCGGATCCCGGTCCAGGTGTTGGGCCAGATTGGTAAACAGGTGGCAGTATCCGGTGTGAAACCAGGGGCGCAAGTGGTTTTGAACCCGTGGTTGGTGCGAGATGGTCAGCGCCTGCGCTAGGGTCTGAGGAGGCAGTGGATATGACAGATATCGCGCAAAATCTGAGCAATGTCCGGGAACGGTTGGCCGCCGCTGCCCGCCGGGCCGGGCGGAACCCCGCTGAGATCACGCTGGTGGCGGTCAGCAAAAACATACCGCCAGAGTGGATCAGACAAGCCATTATGGCCGGTGTGAGCGATTTCGGGGAAAACCGGGCGCAGGAATTGCGCGCCAAATATGCCGAGATTGGTGAATTGGCAAAATGGCACTTTATTGGACATTTACAAACAAATAAGGTAAAATATGTGATAAAGGCGTGCCATCTGTTGCATTCCCTGGATAGAATGTCGCTGGCGATCGAAATCGATCGGCGGGCACGGAAGCTGGGGATCCAGGTGCCAGTTCTCCTCCAGGTGAACATTTCCGAGGAGGAAAGCAAGTTCGGAGTAACGGAGGCGGAATTCTGGCCCCTGCTGCAGGAGGTCGCCAAATTGCCGGGGTTGCGGGTGAAAGGCCTGATGACGATTGCGCCGTTTGTGGCCGATCCCGAGACAGTCCGGCCGGTGTTTCGCCGCTTGCGCGAACTGTCTCGAGAGGCAACTGGCCTATCCGGAGTGGAGATGAGCTACCTGTCCATGGGGATGAGCAATGATTTTGAGGTCGCCGTGGAGGAGGGAGCCAATCTGGTTCGGGTTGGCACAGCTATTTTTGGGGAACGCCCGATTTAATCCGGCATTCTCTGTTGTGGGGGGGGGAAAGGGCACATGGGCAAAGGGATTATCGATCGCATGTTGACCTTCATCGGTTTTGCCTATGATGAGGAAGAGGAAGACATTGAGCAAATAGCGGAAGAGATTGCGACTGGTGAACCGGTGGTGGAGGAGCCAGAGGCGTCACGCGGCCGCCGGGGCAAGCTGGTCAGCCTGCCCGGTAAAGAGCAATGGCGGATGGTGGTGATCGCACCGGAGTCTTTTGATGAGGCGCAGGGAATTGCTGATCAACTCAAGGCGCGTCGGCCAGTGATAATCAATCTACAGGACGTGGATCAAGAAATGGCCCAGTCTCTGCTGACATTCCTGGGCGGCACCATCTATGCCTTGGGTGGAGAAATGCAGCGGATCGGCAAAGGCGTCTTTCTGTTCACCCCGCCAAATGTTGATGTTTCGCTTCCCGGGCGGGAAGACATGGCATCTGAAAGTGATGTGGCCCCATTGGCGGGCTTGGATTTCTGGCAGCAAGGATCCCGCTCCTAACCAGGAGATGATGGGGGAGTAGCGGTTTGATTAGTTATGTGCTGTTTCGGACATTCAACCTGTTTGTCAGTGTCTTTTTCTATTTAATCATTGCCCGGGCTATTCTTTCTTGGATCAGGCCGCAAGGTTACCATCGCTGGTATTATACCATTAATGACGCGCTTTACCGGGCCACCGAACCGATCTTGGCGCCGATTCGGCGTCTTTTGCCACAGCGGGGCATGATTGATTGGACGCCCCTGGTGGCAATCATTTTGTTGGAAGTGCTGCGTAGTTTGGCTTGGAGCCTTTATGTGTATTTTTTGTGATCTGTGACAGGCGAACCGGGAACGGCTCGCCTTTCGATTCCGCCACAATGTGGCCCTTCGGAGGTGGTTCGATTGCCGCTCACGCCACTGGACATACACAACAAGGAATTCCGCAAGGGATTTCGCGGCTATAGCGAGGAAGAAGTCGATGACTTCCTTGATGAGGTAGTGCAGGATTTTGACAACTACCTGAAAGAAAATGCCCGCTTGCGGGACGAGGTGGCCGGGTTGCGGGAGCGTTTGGCCAGTTTCCAGCGGCTAGAAGAGACCCTGAACAACACATTGTTAGTGGCGCAGAGAACCGCTGAAGAAGTGCGTGAAAATGCCCAAAAAGAAGCGGAGCTGATCATTAAGGATGCCGAGGCGCGCGCTGAAAAAATTATCGCCCACGCCACGGAGAAAATTCGGCGTCTGGCTTACGAATATGAGGATACCCGCAAGCAACTGCATCTTTTCCGCACCCGCTTCAAAACAATGGTGCAAGCCCAGCTGGAGGCTTTGGAAGAAGGTGTCCAAGAAGCGGAAAAACTATGTGCTGAGAGCCCCCTTTGGGCGTTGCCGGATGGTGCCCAGCATGAAGAACGGCAGGATTAGTGCTGCCGGTGGGGAATTATTTTGTGCTGAAGTATGGCCGAGCGAGAGACTGTTCATAACGGCGCGGTCTCAGCCGGCTTTTTCTTTTGCAAGTCTCTCCCGGGAATAACTGGTAGGGAGAGTGGGAAGATTACTTGCGACTGGAGGGGAAGGAGTTGGACTACGACCAAACCTTGAACTTGCCAAAGACGGATTTTCCAATGCGTGCCAACCTGCCCAAACGGGAGCCGGAAATCCAGCGATTTTGGGAAGAAAATGACATTAACCGCCTTGTCAATGAGGCCACAAAGGGAAAGCCGCTTTTTATCTTGCATGACGGACCGCCATATGCCAATGGCGATATCCATATTGGCACTGCTCTGAACAAGGTGCTGAAAGATATGATTATTAAAGTGGCTTCTATGGACGGTTACCACTCACCCTATGTGCCGGGCTGGGATACCCACGGTTTGCCGATCGAATTGCGGGCCATCAAGGAAATGGGCATCGACCGGCGCCGGGTCAGTCCGATCGAATTGCGGGACCGTTGTCGTGAATATGCGCTGAAGTATGTGGGGATCCAGCGTGAACAGTTTAAACGGCTCGGAGTGCGGGGAGATTGGGATAACCCTTATTTAACGCTAGTACCGGAATATGAGGCGAAGCAGATAGAAGTATTTGGCGAAATGGTCAAGCGCGGTTACATTTACAAAGGTTTGAAGCCGGTTTATTGGTGCACAGACTGTGAAACCGCTCTGGCGGAAGCGGAAGTGGAATACCAGGAGCGCCGTTCCCCCTCCATATATGTGTCTTTTCCGGTAGTGGATGGCAAGGGTTTATTAGATGCGGATGTCAGCTTTGTGATCTGGACCACCACGCCCTGGACGATTCCAGCCAACCTGGCCATCGCGGTGCACGCCGAGGTTGATTACCAACTAATTGAGACTGAGGGCGGCAAGTTCGTGATGGCCAGGGAGCTGGTCGAGGATGCCATAGATGACATCGGCTGGGAAGATTTTCAGGTGCTGGCCAAGTTCAAAGGGCGGGATCTGGAAGGAATTATCTGCCGGCACCCGCTTTATGATCGCGCCTCCGTCGTGGTATTGGCGGACCACGTGACGCTGGAGCAGGGCACGGGGTGCGTGCACATCGCTCCTGGCCACGGACATGAGGACTATGAAACGGGGATGCAGTATGGTTTGGAGATTCTGAACCCGATCGACGATAAAGGTGTGTTCACGGACGAAGCGCCTGGATTCGCTGGCCTGTCCTATCAGGAGGCCAACAAAGCGATCACCAAGGCTTTGCAAGAGGCCGGGCGCCTGTTGCATCTTGGGTTTCTGTCCCACCAATACCCGTGTTGCTGGCGTTGCAAAGAACCGGTGATTTACCGCGCCACAGAACAGTGGTTTGCGTCTGTGAAGGGTTTCCGGGCGCAAGCTCTGCAAGCGGTACGGAATGTCAAATGGACGCCGCCCTGGGGCGAAGAACGGATGTATAACATGGTCAAAGAACGCAATGACTGGTGCATTTCCCGCCAGCGCCTATGGGGAGTGCCGATTCCGATCTTTTATTGCCAATCCTGTGGTGAGACCCTAGTCAATGATGATACCATCCGGGCGGTGGCGGAGTTGTTCCGCCGGGAGGGCTCCAACGCCTGGTTCAAGTATGAAGCGGAAGAGATTCTGCCCCCTGGCACGGTTTGCCCCCGGTGTCAAGAGAAGAGCTTCCGCAAAGAAACGGATATCATGGATGTGTGGTTTGATTCCGGATCAAGTCATGCCGCTGTTTTAGAGACTCGCCCAGAGCTGAGTTGGCCGGCGGAGATGTACTTGGAAGGCAGTGATCAACACCGCGGTTGGTTCCAATCTTCGCTTTTGACGTCGGTGGCCACCCGCGGTCGCGCCCCATACAATCAGGTGCTAACCCACGGTTTCGTGGTGGACGGCGAAGGTCGCAAGATGTCCAAATCAATGGGGAATGTAATTGATCCGCAAAAGGTGATTGCCCAGTACGGAGCAGATATCCTGCGTTTGTGGGTGGCGTCGGCAGACTACCGCGGCGATATCCGGGTTTCCCCGGAAATATTGAAACAAATGTCCGAAGTTTATCGTAAGATCCGCAATACCTTCCGCTTCCTGCTCGGCAACCTGCAGAGGTTTGACCCGGAGCGACATGCCGTGCCGGTGAAAGACATGAACGAATTAGACCGCTGGGCGTTGAATGAACTACAAAAACTGATTAAGCGCGTGCGCCGGGCGTACTGGAATTATGAATACCACCTGGTCTATTACGCCATCCATAACTTCTGTACCGTGGACATGAGCGCGTTTTATTTGGATGTCCTGAAAGATCGCTTGTATTGTTCATGGGAGGACGCGCCGGAGCGCCGCGCCGCGCAAACGGTATTGTTTGAGGTATTGAGTGCACTGGTGAGATTGGCGGCGCCTGTGCTCACCCACACCTGTGAAGAGGTTTGGCAACATATGCCGCATAGACCAGGCGATCCGATCAGCGTACAATTGTCCCAGTTCCCGCCGGTTAATCCGGAGTATGTGGATGACGAATTGGCGCAACGCTGGAAGCGCCTGCTGGCAGTGCGGGTGGACGTGAGTAAGGCTCTGGAATTGGCCCGCGCCAGGAAGGAGATCGGCACATCCCTGGAAGCCCAGGTTATCCTCTCCCCGGGAGATGAGGAGACGGCCAGTCTGTTACAGGCTTACCTGGCATACCTGCCCACCGTGTTGATTGTGTCCAGCGTTCAGCTGCTGGCACCGGGAACAAAGTGTGAAGCTGTGCCAGGGGAGGAAAGCGGTGTGGCCGTGGTTGTGGCCCCGGCCCCAGGAAACAAATGTGCGCGTTGCTGGACGTATTCCGAAGAGGTGGCAGACAAGGGGCTTTGCAACCGCTGTGCCAGTATAGTTTGAAGCGAAAGGGGCGGCGCTGACCGCCCCGCGATTTTAGTGCTACTGATGTAATAGGCCAGAGTTTCGTTCAATTTCTTGATATTACGCGGTGAGTGGTCCCAAGGTATTTGGCTGAGGTTGAAAAGGTCAGCAATATGAGGGGCCAAGTGATCGAGGATCACGATAGGCATAG
>DUQP01000002.1 GCA_012837735.1 Bacillota bacterium | reverse complement strand
GGTACTGGAGATCGGGGGGCAGGACTCAAAAATCATTATCCTGAGGGACGGCGTGGTAGTGGATTTTGCCATGAACAGCGTTTGCGCTGCCGGTACGGGTTCGTTCCTGGATCGCCAGGCTAGTCGGCTGGGAGTGCCGATCGAGGAGTTTGGAGGACTTGCTTTGCGTTCGGTAAATCCGGTGCGGATTGCCGGCCGTTGTGCTGTGTTCGCAGAATCAGATATGATCCACAAGCAGCAAACGGGTCATAGTATTGAGGATATCACGCGCGGACTGTGCCAAGCCCTGGTCAGAAACTATCTGAATAATGTCGGCAAGGGGAAAGATATTCACCCGCCGGTAGTGTTCCAGGGCGGGGTAGCGGCGAATGTGGGCATTGTGGCGGCTTTTGAGGAAGCCTTGGGCTACGAGATCCATGTTCCGAAATACTATAACGTGATGGGGGCGATCGGCGCTGCCATGTTGGCCAGGGAGGCGGTTGAAGAAGCGGGTGGAAAAACCACCTTCCGCGGTTTCGAAGTGAGCGATTTGGAATACCGGGCAAACAGCTTTGAATGCAATGGCTGCCCGAACAACTGCGAAATCATCGAATTCTATATCGCCGGAAAGCTGGCGGCGCGCTGGGGCGGACGGTGTGACAAGTGGGACCATGTGGAAGCGCACGCCACGGCGGCAAACGCTTGACAGGGTTCGCAAACATTGATAAGATAGCCGCAAATAGGGTTTATCCCTTATAGCGATAACGCCTCATCTCTGTGCATGGGGTGGGGTAGAGGTGCGGACGGTCAAGAGTAGCGGTGGAGAGAAGGGCATTGATGACCCGCCGGGAAAGGGACCTCCGCCGAAGCCTGAGGATAGCGCTGCTCCTCCGGCTGGGGTCGTGTTGAACAAGCACGATACTGTCATCAGTCTTCAATCCCTTGAGGCTGATGGTGTGCTATCTCACAAAAGGGAGAGAGGGGCGACGATGATTTTTGGGCCGCCCAAAGCGGCCATTTTTATTGCGCGCCAATGGACCAACATACCGGGAGGGAAAAAAATATGCACTTATATGGAACTATGGCGATCAATGCCGCTGGGCATTTGGAAATCGGCGGTTGTGATTGCACAGAACTTGCCCAGCACTTCGGCACCCCACTATATGTCTTGGATGAAAGTGAGTTTCGCCATCGCTGCCGTATTCTGCGCGATAGCTTGGCTAAAGAATGTCCTGGCAGCGAAGTGGTCTTTGCCGGGAAAAGCTTGCTCGTGGCTGCCTTGTGTCGGATTCTGGCCCAAGAGAATCTTGGCTTGGACGTCGTGTCGGGCGGCGAATTATATACTGCTTTGCAGTCCGGGTTCCCAGCCCACCGCATCTTCATGCATGGTAACAACAAGTCCCAATCTGAACTGCGCATGGCTTTGGAGTCCGGGGTAGGACGGATTGTGGTCGATAATTTCCTGGAATTGGATCAATTGGCGCAATTGGCACGCGCCCAGCACCGCACGGCCGATATCCTCCTGCGCGTTACCCCGGGCATTGAGGCGCATACGCACGCTTACGTCAAGACAGGACAGGTGGACAGCAAGTTCGGCTTCACGATGGAAAACGGCCAGGCACTGGCAGCGGCCAAAAGAGCCCTTTCCTTGCCGAATATCAATCTAATGGGCTTTCATTGCCATATCGGTTCCCAAATTTTCGAGCTTGAACCTTTCCAGGATGCCGCAGTGGCACTGGCTGAGCTTGTGGCGCAAACCCGCGATCTGACCGGTCAGGTGTTACCGGAACTGGACCTTGGTGGTGGTTTCGGTATCCGCTATCATGACCAGGAACGGCCACCGGCCTTAGATGGTTACGCCTCGGCAATTCGCGCCGGCTTATCACAAGCGTGTGCCAAACACAGCTTGCCGTTCCCACGCGTCATTATCGAGCCCGGACGGGCGATCAGCGGAGAGGCCGGCACTACCTTGTACAGTGTTGGTTCAATCAAGGAAATCCCCGCTGTGCGCACATACCTGTCCGTGGACGGCGGCATGGGCGACAACCCTCGGACCGCCTTGTATGGGGCGAAGTACAGCGCTTTGATAGCGAACCGTGCCGACCAGGAGCCCGACACACTGGTCTCCGTGGCCGGGAAGTACTGTGAATCAGGTGACATGCTGATCTGGGACGTGCAGCTGGCTGCTCCCCGCCCGGGCGATATTCTGGCGGTATTCTGCACCGGCGCCTATAATTACTCCATGGCCTCGAACTACAATCGCCTGCCCAGGCCGGCGATGGTGCTGGTCTGTGATGGGGAGGCCGATCTGATCGTGCGGCGGGAAACATACGCTGACGTGATGGCTAATGACATTATTCCTAAACGTTTGGCGCCGGAAAACAAGGCTTGCCGGGCGGGATAACGACCGGAAGCAAATGGCGGCTCAAAGGGGCCGCCATTTTGTCGTTTCAAACGGGAATACCCTGTGTGTTATAATGGCCGTAAAAGATTTGGCAGGGGGTGGCTTTGTGGGCAGATTGAGCCTCCTGCCGGTCGGGACCCCTGATTGGGTGGCCCGGGGCCTGCAGGCGGCACAGTCCTTGGCAGAGGAATTCGGTTTTCATCTGGTCGGCGGCAGCGCGCGCGATCTGATCGCCGGTCGCCCGCTGTCGGATCTAGATCTTCTCGTCAGCGGGGAGTTGGAACCTGCTGCCAAAGCCTTGGCGCAAACTGTAGGGATTGCGCCTGAAGAGATAAAATATAGCCCGTTTTTGACCGCCCGCTTGGGCGGGATCGATCTTGCCAGGGCACGCCGGGAACGATATCGGCAAGCGGCGGCTTTGCCAGAGGTGGCCCCGGCTGATTTGAAAGAGGATCTGGGGCGGCGGGATTATAGTGTGAACGCACTGGCGATCGCGCTGGCGGATCAATCAGTGCTTGATCTTTACGCAGGGCAACGGGACCTGCGCAGAGGCCTGTTGCGAATTATCAAGAAAAATAGTTTTTGGGAAGATCCAACCAGGATCGTGCGCGGAGCGCGCATTGGCGGTCGGTTGGGACTGGTCTGGGAACAGGACACCGGTCGGGCTGCAGTGCAAAACGGACGGTTGTTGCGAGAATTGAGCCCGGATAGGTTGGGTCGAGAAATCGACCTGCTCTGGCAGGAAACAAACTGCCCGGCCTGCTTGGAACTATTGGAAGCAGTAGGGGCCTTGGCGATGATTTGGCCAAAACGAACGACCGTCAAGGCGGACGCCACCAGGGCGCTGCGGGCATGTCGTTTGTTGGGGATAAAAGGTCATGATCGCTCCCGGGCGGTGCGGGCAGTCATATTTGATGACAATGCGTTGCTTGCTTTCCCTGATGCAGACAGGGAAATCTCAGCTTATTTGTTAAACATCAGTCCTCGTTTACGCCAGGCTGATGACGCCGATCTGGTCGACTTACTTGATGCGGTTCCATTGTGGGGGTTGGGTTTTTTGCTCGCCAAAGAGCCCTCGTTGCGGCGCGTTATCCTGCGTTACCGTTTTGCCGTCCGGCGGGTGCAGTCAGCACTGCGCGGCCAGGATCTCTTGGCGCTTGGGTATGCCCCGGGACCGGCGGTTGGCAGGGTTTTGCGGGCGCTGCGGCACGAACGGCTGCGCGGGAACATCACAAACCGGCTGGAGGAGATTGAATGGGCGCTGGCGTATCTTAGAGGGGGCGCATAGAGGGGGAAAGGGCGATGTTTGAAGACCTGCTCCACCGTTTGTTGGCTCTCTTGGTGGCGCTGGTGTTGCACGAATATGCCCACGCCTGGGTTGCCACCAGGTTGGGCGACCCGACGCCGCGCGCCACAGGACGGTTGACACTCAACCCCTTGGCGCACCTGGATCCAATCGGGTTGATCATGTTGTGGATTTTCCGTTTTGGTTGGGCTAAGCCGGTGCAAATAAACCCATACTTTTTTCGTAACCAGCGGCAGGGCATGATCCTGGTATCACTGGCCGGGCCGGTGATGAACATCATCATTGCCCTTTTGGGCTTGATCGCGTTGCGTTATGTGGGATACAGGGGATTTTGGGGGATATTGCTGCAATGGATTGTGTTATATGATGTCTTGCTGGCGGTGTTCAACCTGATCCCGATCCCACCCCTGGATGGTTCCAAGGTGTTGTTTGGAATGTTACCCGCCCGCTTTGGGCATATTGCCACTGCCTTAGAAGGCTACGGCTGGGTTATTTTGCTGATTGCCATTTATGTGGGAGTAATCGGAGCGATTTTGTACCCCCTGGCAAATGGGTTATTGAATATCCTAAATGGAATTGTCGCTATGCTGCTTTAAGCGGGAGGGATCGGTTGGATATGGCGGAAAAAACCAAAAAGGGTAGGATCTTCAGTGGAATCAGGCCGACCGGCCGTCTGCACCTGGGCAACTATTTCGGTGCGCTGGAAAACTGGGTCAACCTGCAAGAAGATTATGAATGCATTTTTGGAATCGTAGATTGGCACGCTTTGACCACCGATTACGAAGATCCCAGTCATGTGCAAGAACGGGTACGGGAATTGGCGATAGACTTCTTATCGGCGGGCATCGATCCTGAAAAGAGCGTTATGATGGTCCAATCCCATGTCAAGCAACACGCCGAATTACATCTCTTGCTTTCCATGGTTACGCCTTTAGGCTGGGTGGAACGGGTCCCGACATATAAAGAACAATTGCGCCAGCTGGAAGGGCGGGAGATTGCCACTTACGGTTTTCTGGGCTATCCGGTCCTGCAGGCGGCTGATATCGTAATCTACAAAGCGAACGCGGTGCCCGTTGGCGAGGATCAGTTAGCGCATGTGGAACTGACCCGGGAGATAGTGCGGCGCTTTAATTATTTATATGGTGACACATTCCCAGAGCCCCAGGCTTTATTGCATAAAGTACGGCTGTTGCCCGGAATCGACGGCCGCAAGATGAGCAAGAGCTATGGCAATGAGATCCACCTGGGTGCGACGGAGGAGGAATTGCAGGAACGGGTGCGGATGATGGTCACCGACCCGCAGCGGGTGCGGCGACATGACCCAGGTGATCCGGATGTATGTACCGTTTATGCGTTTTACAAGATTTTTGGCGGTGAATTGCAGGAGGAGATCGCCCTTGATTGCCGGAAAGCCAGAATCGGTTGTGTGGCCTGCAAACAACGCCTGGCCGAATCGCTGGCGCAAAAAATGGCCCCGGTGCGGGAGCGGCGGGCGGCCTTGGAAGCCGATCCGGCGTTGATAACCGATGTGCTGGCAAATGGCGCTCAACGGGCGCGGGCGATTGCCGAGCGCACCATGGAGCAAGTACGGCGGGCGGTGGGCTTGAGCTAATGAGTGTCGCCCCCTACCGTATTCACCTGGAAAATTTCGAGGGACCGCTGGATCTGCTCCTGCACTTGATTAAAGAGGGCCAGCTTGATATTTTGGATGTCCCGATTTCTTTGGTGACAGAGCAATATCTGGCTTACCTGCGAGAGATGCGGCGGCTTGACCTGGATGTGGCCAGTGATTTTTTGGTGATGGCAGCCACATTACTGCAAATCAAGGCCCGGTTGCTGCTGCCGAAACAAAGTACCGCTTTGGCGGAGGACGAAGAAACTGATGATCCCCGCCAGGAACTGACCCAGCGGTTGCTGGAATATAAGATATTTAAAACGCTTGGTGCGCAGTTGGGTGAACTTGAGCAGAGTGCCGCCAATTACTTTGCCCGTGGTTGGTACGAACCCTTGGTGACTTCGGAAAGCCCACCCTTGCCGGACGGATTAGACCTTCAGGACCTTTTGGCGGTTTTACGCCGTCAAGCTATGCAACGCACTTCCGCGCCGCCACAAGAGATAAAGCGGGCCAGTGTCACTGTAGGCCGGTTGGTGCGCCGCATTCTAGCACTCGTGCGGCGGGCCGGCAGGGAAATCAATTGGCGGGAAGTGTTTCCGGGCCGCCCGGGCCGTCGTGAACTTGTATCCGGCTTTCTGGCTTTGTTAGAACTGTTGCGCCGCCGTCGCATCGCCGTGCGGCAAACGGAATTGTTCGGCGACATTTTGATTTCCATCGAAGAAAGCGAAAGGGGGCGGCCTGATGCTTGATAAGGAGCTCTCGCCCGGTTTGCAGGAGTATTTGCCGATCGTGGAAGCGATTCTCTTAGCCGCCCCGGAGCCGCTGAGCGGCGAGCGCCTGGGAGCAATCCTGGAGGTGCCGACGGAGCAAGCGGCAGAGCTGTTGGAATACCTGCGCTGGCAATACGACGCCCAGGGGCGCGGATTCACCGTGCGACGATTAGCCGGTGGTTACCGGCTGCAGACCCGGGGCGAATATGCTGCCTATGTCAGCCGGCTGGCCCAAATGCGCAACCCGTTATTGACAACTGCCGCCTTGGAGACGTTGGCGATTCTCGCCTATATGCAACCGTGCCTGCGCGCTGATATAGAAAAAATTCGCGGCGTGAAAACAGAAAGCACTTTACGTACCCTGTTGGAGCGCGGGCTGGTTGAAGAGGTGGGTAGGGCAGAAGGCCCCGGCCGCCCGATTCTCTACGGCACGACAAGACGGTTTTTGGAATACTTCGGTCTGGCAGATTTACGCGATTTGCCGGCACCGCCGGCGGAGTGGCAAGCCTACCTGGCGCAAAAAGAGGCTGCACCGGCGGCGGAGCAGGATGATTGACCTTGTTTGCCGGTTAAGACCGATTATGATAGCAGTAACCCTGCCCGGCGGGGTATTTTTTTTGGCCTTGCCTGGCAAAATAGGGATAGATTGGTACCGGGGAGGGGGCTGTTTGGGCATTTTGTTTTGGCTATTTGTCTTTTTGTTCGGACTTGCCGGCTTGGCCTACTTCATCCCCGTGCGCATCAGAGGGCAAATATATCACTGTCATGGTGTGCGGTGTGAGGAAGATAGCCGCCTGGTTTGGCAGGTAGCCCTATTTGGTGGTCCGCCCCTTGAGCGCTGGCACATCACGCTGTGGCGCAAGGAATGGACGAAAGCAAAAACCTCCGGTCAGATACCGGATCTGATCCGGCAGCTGCGGGATCGTTTCTGGCATGAGCGAAAAAAGGCGGTTGTCACGTTTGAGCATCCAGAAGAAAAGGCTTTGATATGGGAAAGCCGGGAGCAGCTGCGACGATCCTGGAAAAAGTTGTGGCGGG
>DUQP01000040.1 GCA_012837735.1 Bacillota bacterium | reverse complement strand
CCGCCGCGACAGCCAGCACGTTATCCAGGCTCATCACCAAGTCGGCAAAAATAATTGTCTTGACGGCCGCAATCAGACTATCGCCGGCTTCAATGTTCTCACCCTCATCTTCTGGTTTGAGCAATTTGATGCCGATGTAAAGCAGCAGCAGACCACCGAAAAACTGAATGTAGCTCATGGTGAGCAATACGGCCGCGATCGCCGTCAAGAGAATCCTGAGTACTACGGCACCAAGGGTACCCCAGAGAATACCCAGGTTTTGCTGCTTGGGAGGCAAGTTGCGACAAGCTAGAGCGATGACCACGGCGTTATCGCCGCTCAACACCAAGTTGATGATAATGATTTGTACAATTGCCAAATAAATATCGCTTCCCAACGCCTAGTCCCCTTTCTCAATGTCGTCTAGACTCTGTTCACATCTTATCAGACAGATTCATGCCTACCACCAACAACCGCATGGCCTGGGCAGCAGCCCTTTGCAAATACCCGCCCACACCTGCCATGGCTTCACTTAAATCCATCGGATGGGGCAGGATGCCCAATATTGCGTCAATCCCATGTTGGTGCACAACCTCGGCTTGGGGGTCAAGCCAGCCGGCAAAGGCCAAAACCGGTAAACCATGCTTTTTTGCCATTTTGCTTACTCCCCAGGGGACTTTGCCGTAGACTGTCTGGTCATCCACTTTCCCCTCGCCAGTGATCACCAAGTCGGCCCCTTGCATCGCCTTCTCCACCTGCAGCGTTGTTAAGGTGATCTCGATCCCCGGCTTCAACTCTGCATCCAGAAAAGCCATCAAACCGGCTCCCAGGCCACCGGCCGCTCCGGCACCGGGAACATCCGACACATCACGCCCCAGCTGCTCTTTGATTAACTGCGCAAAGCGCTGTAAGTTTTCGTCTAACTGCTGGACCATTTCCGGGGTAGCGCCTTTTTGTGGCCCGTAAACAGCCGATGCACCGCGGGGTCCACACAATGGATTATCAACGTCGCAGGCCACTACGATCTCGGCTTCTTTCAGCCGGCCGTCCAGCCCGCTGAGATCGATCCGCGCGATCCGCTGCAGCTCGCCACCGCCATAACCGATCTCCTGACCGCTGTCATCCAACAGACGCACGCCCAAGGCTTGGGCCATCCCCGCCCCACCGTCGTTGGTGGCGCTGCCGCCTATCCCAACCACCAATTTCCGGCAGCCGGCATCCAGCGCCGCACTGATTACCTCACCTGTACCATATGTGGTTGTCAGCAAAGGGTTGCGTTGGGAAGGCGGAACAAGTGGCAAACCAGAAGCGGCAGCCATCTCAATCACCGCAGTCTGCCCATCACCCAGCACACCGAAAAAGGACTCCACTGGCTCACCAAGTGGTCCGGTTACCCGTAGTCGTTCGATGCGGCCACCGGTGGCCTGGACAAGCGTTTCGACCAGCCCCTCGCCCCCATCGGACATAGGGATTTTGACCACTTCACACGCTGGGAAAACCTCTTTGATGCCGGCTTCCAGGGCATTGCAAACGGCCAGGGCCGAAGCGCTGCCCTTGAAGGAATCTGGGGCCACTACGATCTTCATCCCGGATCCCCTCCCTCGCAAACCTCAGGCAGAGCACGTGCTCACTTGCGGGCGTCCGCCCTTTTCGGCGGACGCCCATACTTTTTTTATGCGCTTGCCACAGCCTAATGACAACTAATTCGCCTTCGGCAAAGCTTTCTGGCCGCCAGCCTGGTAGGCTTGGGCCATCAGCTTGATCGGGTGCACGACCTTTGTATCAAGCTTTTGCTGCCGGACGCCCTCGCCCAGGAACATACGGCAACCAGGGCATGGGGTCATGCAGTAATCGGCTTCAGTCTGCTTGATATCTTCCAGCTTGCGTGCCCGTACCTGGGAAGCCAAGTCATAGTGCGTTAACATGTGTGACCCAGCGTTACCGCAGCAGCGCTCTGGCTCCGCCATCTCCACCAGCTTGGCACCCGGGATGGACTCAATGATCTTCCGCGGGGCACCGCGCAGGTCAGACCAGCTGCGGTGGCACGGGAGGTGGTAGGTGACAGTGAAATCCACCTCACCGAAGTCTTCTTTGTAGCCGTTTTCTACCAGGAATTCTTCCACCGAGACGATTTTGTCCTTGATCTTTTCATACAACTCGAAGATCTCGGGTTCGTCCGACAGGAAGCTTTCCGGAGTCTCTTTGAGTGTGGCGCCGCAGGTAGCGCAATCTACTATGATCGCATCTACCTCATCCGCTAATTTGGCAAAGATACGGATGTTCTTCCGCAGCAATTCAAAGCCCTCTTCATCACCGTGGGCCAAAAGCGGCAGACCACAGCAAACCTGATCCTTCGGCAACACTACCTCGTAGCCATTGTGCTTCATGACTCCGATTACGGCATCACCCAACTCGGTGTCAACATAGTTGCTGTAGCAACCGATGAAGTAAGCAACCCGCTTCTTGGGGTTATCGACCTTAATAACCTCCGGGTATTTATCCATGATCGAGCTGCCGGAAATCTTCGGCAGGAAGCGATCAGCTCCAAAAATGATCGGCACACGTTCGCTCGCCATGTCACCATCTTTCTTAAAGGCGATGTTCTGCCCCAAGGCGCCCATCTTCATCGCGAGTGGAGTGAGGGACGGGTTCTTCAAGAAGCTGAAAATGGCTTTTTTGATCCAGGGCAAACCGCGCCGCTTGGCTACTTCCAACCGTGCCGCCGTCACGATATCGGCGGTTTT
>DUQP01000001.1 GCA_012837735.1 Bacillota bacterium | reverse complement strand
GGCCGCCCCTAACAGGTTTATGCCAACATGTCCGCCAGATCCTCTGCTGCACTTCCGGTGGGCATCAGGTTGAATTCCCGCTGCAGCACCTCCAGCACCTCCGGCTTGACAAACGCCGGCAGAGTGGGACCAAGCCGCATGTCCTTGATCCCCAAGTACAACAAGGAAAGCAAAATTCCGACCGCCTTTTGCTCATACCATGATAGCACCAGGGACAAGGGCAGATCGTTGAGGCCAACCCCCAAAGCATCCGCCAGGGCAGCTGCAATCTTGATCGCCGAGTAGGCATCATTGCATTGACCGACATCCAGCAACCGCGGGAACCCAGCCACTTCGCCCAGTTCCAACTTGTTGAACCGATACTTGCCGCACGCCAGAGTCAAGATCAAACAATCATCGGGAATGCTCTCCACCAGTTCCGTATAGTAGTTGCGACCCGGCCGGGCTCCATCACAGCCTCCCACCAGGAAGATGTGGCGGATCTTGCCCTCTTTGACGGCTGCCAACACTTGGTCAGCAACTCCGAGCACGGTCTGGCGGGCAAAGCCGACCATAATCTTCTTCTCCGGCTCATCTTCCGCGAACCCGGTCTCGGCCAGCGCCGCCTCAATCACAGGAGTGAAATCCTTGTCGTTATCGATGTGGACCACACCCGGCCATGCCACAAGTCCGGTGGTGAAAATCCTATGCTGATACGATTCCTGCGGCTTTTGGATACAGTTCGTCGTCATCAAAATGGCCCCTGGGAAGGCGGCAAATTCTTTACGCTGATCTTGCCAGGCCCCACCATAGTTTCCTACCAAATGCGGATATTGCTTTAGTTTCGGATAAGCGTGGCAGGGCAGCATCTCACCATGCGTGTAGACATTGATCCCTTTGCCCGCCGTCTGTTGCAACAGCAATTCCAGATCGCGCAGATCATGCCCGGAAACTAAGATGGCCTTCCCCTTGACGGGCGTCACGCGCACCGCAGTCGGTTCAGGATGCCCGTAAGCGCTGGTGTTGGCCTCATCGAGCAATTCCATGGCCCGGATATTCCATTTGCCCGTTTCCAGAGCCATTCCCAACAACTCATCGACGGTGAACTGGTCCCGGCTCAAAAAATCCAAAGCCCAATGCATGAACCCATACATTTCAGTATCCTCTTTACCCAAAATGTGGGCATGATGCACATAGGCGGCGCTCCCTTTCAAGCCAAGCAGGATCAGGTCATGGAGACCTTGAATCACCTCGCCCCGCCGGGTAGACCCGCTGGCGGGATTCAACTCTTCGCCTTGCCGGCGCAGATCTTCCCAATCATCAGCGGGCTGGAAGGCAGCCGGGCCTGACAAATCTTCCGCAGATTTGCCCTGCTGGGCACAAGCCTTTTCATACATTTCCCGCATCTTATCGCGCAAGGCAGCGCCCCGCCTGATCAAACCTACCACGCGCTGCTCATCGAAATTCACATTCGTGATTGTGCCGAACAAAGCCTCGCTCACGAACACATCGGCGTCATTGTCCCGCACACCCAGCTCCCGCGCCCGGTGCGTATACATCGCCACGCCCTTTGTGATTTCGACCAGAGCGTCCTGCAGGTCTGAAACAACATTACTCTTACCGCAGACTCCCTGTACCGTGCAACCACTTCCCTTTGCCGTTTGTTCACATTGATAACAAAACATTTTCTTGCCCCCTATCAGGAATCTTACTACTAACTAACGAAAGATTAACCGGCATCCGCAAATCGGAACCTCACTGTCTCCTCCTGCAGAACCTTTCCCTTGATACCGATCTGAACTAGCTTGACCGTCGTGTTGCACTGCGCTGTCTCCACCGCTTCTTCCACCAATCGCACCAATCCCTTACAGCACGGTACTTCCATGTAGACGACGTGAATCACCGGGGGGTGGTGCATGGTAATGATCTGCGCCAACTTTTCCTTGTAATATTCGGCATCATCCAGCTTCGGGCAACCGACCAGGCACACCCGCTTGCCCCCCCGCAAGAACGTATTGTGGAAGTCCCCATACGCAAAAGGAGTGCAGTCTGCCGCCACCACCAGCTCGGCACCGCTCAGAAAAGGAGCGTTCGGTGGTACCAAACGCATTTGCACCGGCCAGGTCTGCAAAAACGAATCCTTTGCGCCCACCTGGGTTTCTTCCCCGCAACCGCAATCCCAAGCCTGCACATTGGTCCCGGGGCAACCGCAGGGTAACGTCCGCTGCTTGGCCATTTGAACGGCCTGCTCATCAAAGGGTTCCGCCTCGCGCTCTTCAATTGTGATTGCACCGCGCGGGCATTCACCCAGACAGTCACCCAAACCGTCACAATATGATTCGCTCACCAACTTGGCCTTGCCGTTTACCAACTGAATTGCGCCTTCGTGGCAGGCTTGCACACAAAGACCGCAACCATCGCACTTGTCTTCATCGATGCGAATGATGTTCCGCTTGACCTTGGCCATCGTTCTCCCTCCCCGTCAATTCTGCTAGCGTCTTACCTCGCAAATATGAGCTGAATTCCTCTGTCAAGGTTTGCACCACCCCTCCCAACAAGCACTCTCCAAACGGGCAATAATCCTTGGTTAACAAACAATATTGCTGCGCCGGTTCTCCTTCCACCACTTTGTATATGTCATACAGCGTGATCTGCTCGGCGGGCTTGGCCAACACAAATCCACCTTTGGGCCCGCGCATTGACGCAACAAGTCCCGATTTAGCCAAACGTTGGAATACTTTTGCCAGATGTGCCTCGGAAACCCCCATTACACGCGCTATTTCTTTCACGCTGGTCCGCCGGCCGCGTTTGGCCAACAAACCCATCCCGTGCAACGCGAGCGAAAACGCTTCTGAAATCTGAAATATTCCGTGCATAAATCATCACTTCTTCTTTTTAGGTATTCAAATACCGAAATTCCTTAACTTAATAATAACTATCTGGCTATTCTTTGTCAATAGGAAAAGCGAAAATATAGGGCGAATCTATCAAATTAGGACAAAACAAAGCCTCCGGTGCATAGAGGTGTTTGCCAAAAACGATATGAATTGGTACATGCCGCAGGATGAACTAGAAGTCCCCGTCGGCATCAACAGGTGGTTTTTTCATTTTGCTATCCGCTGCCCCGCTCATCATAGATGGCATTATGGCTGTTTTTGACACCTTCAAACCAACCCCAATAATCGTCCTCCTTGCGCAACACAGAATGTGACCAGGATTGCCACCGCCAATGGCAGCAAAGCTCCGATCGCCGTCCAACGCCAACTATGGGTTTCCTTAAACATCGTGATCAGGGTGGTGGCGCAAGGGTAATGCAGGAGGGAAAACAACATCATGCACACAGCAGTCAGCCAAGTCCACCCTTGACTGATAAATATGTCGCGCAGAGCTGCCAGATTACCCAACTCGATCATCACACCTGATGATAGATAGCCCATGATCAGAATCGGCAGTACGATCTCGTTGGCCGGCAAGCCGAGTATAAAGGCAACCAATATATAGCCATCCATCCCCAGGGCGCGACCGATCGGAGCCAACAGCTGGGCCGTATAAACCAGCAGACTAATCTCCCCCACCATCACGTTCGCCATCAGCCAGATGATCGCTCCGGCCGGAGCTGCCACCACTACCGCCCGAGCAAGCACAAAGATAGTGCGATCCAGCAGTGAACGCACTAACAACCGACCCACTTGCGGCTTGCGGTATGGCGGCAGCTCGAGCGTGAAAACCGATGGCACCCCCTGAAGCACCGTGCTTGCCAGCAGCCAGGACACCAACAGCGTAACCAGGATCCCGATCAAAATTATCCCGACCACCAACCCCGCTACCACCACCGAACCGTAGGAAGAAACCACCCCACCTACTATTATGCTGGCCAAAGCGATCAGGGTCGGAAAGCGGCCATTGCAAGGCACAAAGTTGTTCGTCAAAATGGCGATTAGGCGCTCCCGGGGGGATTCGATAATCCGGCAAGAAATCACCCCGGCCGCGTTACAGCCAAATCCCATGCTCATCGTTAAGGCCTGCTTACCGTGCGCTCCGGCCCGCTTGAAAAAACGGTCCAGGTTAAAAGCCACCCTGGGCAGGTAACCCAGATCCTCTAAAAATGTGAACAACGGGAAAAAGATCGCCATCGGCGGCAGCATTACGGAAACCACCCAGGCCAGGTTCCGGTACATCCCCAACACCAACAACCCGTGCAACCAATCCGGTGCCCCGGCCCACATGAATATATCCGTCAGCCGGGCTTCCACCCAAAACAGACCATTTGCCAACAGGGCGGATGGATAGTTGGCCCCGGTAACGGTCAACCACATGACACCGCCCAAGAGCAACAACATGACCGGAAACCCCAACCAACGTGACGTGAGGATATCATCCAAGCGCCGATCCCATTCCCTATCCGGCACCCGTTCCATCCGGCAGACCCGATTGGTGATTTCCTCCGCCCGTTGATAAATGGTAGCGACGATCCGGTCCCGCATATCACCCGCGGACGATAGATTTGCGTCAACCGATCTGTCAACGGGCAAAAACACTCACCTCTTTTCCCCAGACCGACAACTGCGTTTCCTTCGCGTTGGCGCGGGCGGTGGCCAAAATACTCTCATCACCCTCCAGCAACCCCAGCGCTACCCAGCGGGCGTTGACACCATCCGGCAGCATGGGGCCAATCCGTGCCGCTACCCGATCGATGGCAGCAGCAATTTCATCCGGATAATTGACCAAGCGCGGGTTGGGGTTTACCTCGCCAGTCGCCACCGCATAAATGGCATCCAATAGCTCGGGCAGACCCTCGCCGTCCCTGGCCGCCGTCGCCAGGGCCGGCACCCCCAACTCTTGCGCCAACAAAGGGACGTCAACGTGAATTCCTTTTCGCTGCGCCTCATCGATCAAATTCACACATACCACCACACGCGTAGTGATCTCAAGCACCTGCAAGACCAGGTTCAGGTTCCGTTCCAGGCATGTGGCATCCGTCACCACCACAATCACGTCCGGTCGCCCGAAACAGATGAAATCCCGCGCCACCTGCTCATCCGCAGAAGTGGCAAAAAGGGAATATGTGCCCGGCAAATCTACCAAACAGAACATCTTGTCGCGGTGCTGGAAGTAGCCTTGCGCCAACCAGACCGTCTTTCCCGGCCAGTTCCCCGTATGTTGCTTCAGCCCTGTCAGGGCATTGAAAACCGTACTCTTGCCTGTGTTCGGATTACCGGCCAAAGCAATGGTGTAATCATGTTCTGCCCGGCCCCCCCACTGAGTCCGGCAGGCATTCCTGCCACAGGACTGACACGTCAAGCCCATTCATCTTCCCCCTTACCCAATCTTGATCTGGATCCTGCCGGCGTGCTCTTGCCGCAGTGCCAGCAACGTACCCCGCACACGATACATCACCGGATCACCGGCCGGGCTGCAACGGATTGCCTCCACCCGCGTCCCGGGCACCAGACCCAGATCAAGCCAGCGCCGTCTTGCCAAACCCGCTTCCGCCAGTGATATGATTGTTCCCGCCTGGCCAACCGGCAGCTGGGCCAAAGTCGTCTCCATGACCATGCACCTCTGGCTTTCGCTTTAGCGGCAGATAAAAGAGTTATCCGCGGCTAGCGCGTTTATGCTGCATCTTATTGGTCTTCACACCTGTTGGTGTTTGTCCCGATGGCCGAAAACAGAAAAAGCCCACCGGAGGGCGGTGGGCTGACATAACTAATTACTGGCTTTCAGGGTGAGAGTGGATAAACCAACAACCACTCCCCTTCCTTCAGTTGTCCGAAGGCTGGCACCGTAGCGCCCGCTGCAACAGAATACCGGAAAGATACATGCTCCCCAGCCCAATAATAGTCACAGCCGATCGGCAAATCTACCTGCTGCAGCTTGCCACTGGGCACGTGCCAGGTCAACCAGGCGTCAGTGGGACAGCGTTGGCAAAATATCGTGTCAGCAACATACCAGTGCAAACTGCCGCCTGCCAACTCAACTGGCGGCACGATCATTTGTTCAGCCACCAGGTCCCAGATCATAATTTCACCAGTCCGCTCGGCCCTCACGGCCAGGTAGCGGTTTCCGGGCGCGAAGCTGACCGGCAGCCATATCCTGTCATTCGGGAGAGGCAATTCTACGCACTCGAAGCCGGGGGCAGCCGCTAACAACACTTTGCCATCGTCCCCAAAGGCCAACTCCGGCACCGGTGCATCCTCTATCAGCATTCGTTCGGCTTCGACGTAGGCCAGGAAGCCGGCATCAGGTGACCAAATAATGTCCGAAATCATCCTCCCCGCACCCGCTGCCAATCTCGCCTGGCTCTGAGTCTGGTCCGCACGGTAAATAGAAAGCGTGCGACCGACTGGTATTGGGAATACAGCCTCCGGGAGCACAACCGCCTCATCAGCAGGTCCTGCCAGGAGCGCCAGCCACGCTCCACCCGGCGCCACATATGGTGACAACACTTGCCCTGGCACGGTGTATTTAGCCACCTGTTCCGCACCGACTACCTTTGCCACACGCACACCTGTCCGGTCATTCTCCCATTCTTGGATTAGCACGGCATCTTCATCCACCCATTGAATTCCCGCACCGGCATAAGGAAACCTGTAGGCCGGTATGTCTGGCTGCTCTACTTCCATGCCGGTGCCTATATCTATAAGGACAGTCCTACCGGACCCGAACAACAACAGGCGATCTCCCTTGGGTCCTGGCAATAATCCCTCTGCCGGTCCCAATTGCCGTGTCTCGCCAGAGAAAAGATGCACCCAGGCTGTGAAACTGGGATAACTGATTCCGGCACAACCCGAACCATCAGAAAGCGGATTGGGTCCCGCCAAGCGGCTCTCGTCAGGAATCAGGCATGTTTGCACCGGGCCCTGCGGGTCCACCACCGCGTATATCTGTTGCCCCTCGGGGGTATCCCCCCAGACCCAGGCCTGACCGATCGGCAACCAATCTGTGCTGAGATACCGAAACGGACCGACCGCTATAGCACCATCTTTTGCCCGCACCGTGACTGCTTCCGTTTCCCCAGACACCTCTTCCAGGGCTATACTGGCACAGCCGACTACGCTAACCAGCAAAGCCACCGCAAGGCCCAATACCACCGATTTGCGCATTCTTCCACTCCCTTTCCCGGCAGCTGGCTCAAAATTATTTTATCGGTCCTGGCCGTTGTCTTTTTAAGAAATCCCCCGCACAAGGATAAAGGATCTCGGCAGGGAAAAGGTTCCGGTAAAGGAGGTGGAAGCCGATGTGTGGTCGCTTCTCGCTGGCAGCACAGGCTGAACGGATTGTGACCGCTTTTGCAGTTGCCATACCTGAATACCGCCCGCATTATAACATTGCCCCCGGGCAAAATATTTTGACTGTGGTACACCAGGGCGGCCAGCGGCAAGCCGCCTATCTGCGCTGGGGGTTCGTGCCCCGGTGGGCCAAAGATCTGCACCGCAGTATGATTAATGCCCGCGCTGAGACCATCATGGATAAACCGGCCTTCCGGCAATCATTTCAACAGCGGCGCTGTCTGATACCGGCAGACGGGTTCTTCGAATGGCAACGCCAGGAAAATGTAAAACTCCCCTACTTTATCACCCTGACCAAGAGCCACCCTTTTGCTTTCGCCGGCATCTGGGAGCACCGCGCCGAGTTAGTCTCCTGTGCCATCATCACTACAGCAGCCAATGCCGCCGTGCGCCCGGTCCATCACCGCATGCCAGTCATGTTGACCGAAGCCAGCGAATATGAACAGTGGTTATCCCCTGATAGCACACATGAAGAACTGCAACGTCTGCTCAGACCGTTTGCGGGTGACCTGCTCGTTTATCGGGTTTCAACCCTGGTCAATTCGCCCCGCAATGATTCGGCGGCCGTCCGGCTGAAGATCAGCGACTAGCCAGCCGGGCCGCCAATTGAATCGCGTTGCGCATGCTATCCGGTCGGGCCGCCCCCTGCCAGGCGATATCAAATGCGGTACCATGATCGACGGAGGTGCGGATCACCGGCAACCCAACCGTCACATTCACCCCGCTGTGGAACCCGAGCAATTTCAGCGGGATATGTCCCTGGTCATGATACATGGCCACCACGATATCAAACTCTCCCTGCAGGACACGCAAAAACACCGTGTCAGGCGGCAAGGGCCCATGTACGTCGATACCGGCAGCCTGGTGCCCGGCCACCGCCGGGGCGATGATGCGCATTTCCTCAGTCCCGAACAAACCGCCCTCGCCGGCGTGCGGATTCAGGGCAGCACCTCATCTTTGATTTCCAACCCGGCCGCTCCCAGGGTGCCCGCCACTTTGATGGCAGTATCACCGCCCGTTAGCACCAGCCCGGACACCCTCTTAGTATCCATCAGTGTGCCTACCACTTGGCCCAGAAACCAAGCAATCCGCGCGCCGATCTCGTGCCGGCTAAAACCCAGTCGCTCTCCCGCCTGCCAGGCTGCCTGGATCTCTTCCTCTCCTTTCGCCGAGCGGATAATAAAGTCATCCCCGTGGGTCAGCAAACGCCCAGCCGCCTGGTGCAACCGTTCCAGACTAGAGCAGTGCTACCCCGGAGCAGTTTACTCACCTGCAACACTTTCTCATAGGCCGCATCCGCTTTTGCCAACCGAGTCTCCGTGTCTATCACCAACACATCACATTCCTGGCTGGCTCTTGCCATTTGGGCCGAGTCAGTGACCACCACCGTGCGCAAGCCCCGTTTGCTAAACTGGACTCCTGTATCGTTAGCGCCAGTGAAATCGTCCGCAATCAAGACCAGCTGCGCCCCGCCCATCTTCGTCACTCCCCGCCGGAATCACTTCATCCGTTTTTCCCCACTGGCGGCCTCATTCCCTGCTTCACTGCACCCTAATCGGCGAAAGACACAATCCCACCCGGCGGATCTTGGCCTCTACTATTAATTCCACCGGTAGATCAGGAAGGAACTGTTCATCCCAGCTATCCGCCATTTTTTCCCATTGGCGCGGGAAGCGGCGCGCAAACGCCGTCCCAAACCCAAATACGTCCGTGCGTTCATCCTTGGCCCGTTTCAGGGCCGCCAAAATCTCATTCCTGATTACTGTTGCCTGACGCCGTTCCAAAGAGGCAATTAGACCATCGTCTAATATATCCAACCCCGGCCCGACGATGTCGCCGATGTTCGCTTCGGCGTTGACAGTAATCCGGATCACCGGCTGATCATCGACCATCATCGGCTCCACCCGAGAGCTCGCCCCCAGGATCTCCAGGGACACCTTGTTTTGTTCGGAGGGATCTTTGGTAATTAGCATGCCGCTGGTCACTTCTCCCAACACCCAGTTCAATCCACGCGTCTCCTTGTCATCCCAAAAACCGACCACCCACCCCTCCCTAAATGTGGCTACCCCTTCCAAAATGATTTTCTGGTTCTTACATACCTCGCCGAGGCCAGTCGTCTTTTCGCCGGTGACGGTCAAAAAGCCAGTGGCACAGGAACGGCCCGGTGTGTCCAAAGCGCGCATAAAATCGTGCAACCGCATCACATGGGATTTTCCAGTGGCCCGTACGCCCTCCACCTGATTAGTGATCGTCCCCACCGGAATACTATCCAACATACTGCCACCACACCCCATGACCACAGCACCCGTTTGCCCGCGCGCCACCAGCACATAGGCCAACCGGCTGGGCTCAAAATCCCGATCCAAAAAATCCAGCAACTGGGCAGCATTTACCTCCCGCAGCACTTCTTCCCCAATCACGATTGCCTGAATCTGCCCCCAAAACACTTTCCGGCCCACCTCTTTGACCATATTGCGGGCAGCATCAAAGCCGGTGTGGCCTGTGGAGGAGATCACCAACACAGCATCAGCATCGCCTTGCGGTGCTTTCAAAGCATTTAACAGCTGCGCAGTGATCGTCACATGGCCAGGCACATCCGCGCCGTCGATGCCTACGGCGGTCAGGATTACCCGCTGTCGCATATCCACATTTGACAAACAGCCGCCCAGAAACAGCGGCAGCAACAACAACAATATAATCCATCGGCACCTCACTTCGGCCTCACCCCCTTAAGTCCCCTGATATGTGCCACCAGCAAGCACAAAAACGGTATCACCAGGAATACCGGCAAACCTAACCACGGGTAAAACTGAGCCGACACCAAATGTTCTATGATATTGTCATAGCTCATAAATGAACCGACCACTACTAAAGCCGCCACCGGGATGGCCAGATAACGATAATCCCGCACGCCGACCAACTGAGCGGTGCCCAGCGTCATAGCATACAACAAAACAAGAAACCGTGTTGCATAACTGGCCAGCCACACGATATCCACAAAACCATCTGTACGGCGCAAAAAGCCGCCAATGGAAACCAATCTGGCAGCCCGGTGCGACGGGTAGACGGCCCGCGCCGTCCCCTCCGCTCCCAAAACATTGATCGTGCCCACCGTCCAGATGAACAGGATCACCAACACCAACAGCGTCCCCCACCAGGCTGCCCGGCGGTTGTCCGCCGGGCGGCGCGCATAGGGAAAGATCATCAAAAAAGCTACCGCCCCTCCGTACGGGAAAACAGTGTGGAACCATAATCCTTTCATCACCGGTTGCAGACCGTTTTTCAAGAAGGGCAGGAAGTTGTCCAGGGACCACTCCGGCAGGGCAAATAACGTAACAAAGATGGTACCGATGATCACAACCGGAAACAGAAGATCATTCAGACGCGCAATGACCACCAACCCACCAAGCAAAGCGTAGACACAAACGACCATGAACAGGATCGTGAGTAGCTCATTGGGGGTTTCAGTATAATTGATCACCATGAAATCCGCCAAATCCCGCAGCTTAATAGATGACATATAAAAAACAAACAAAAGGAACCAAATCGCAAACAGGCTCCCCAGCGGCCGGCCGAAAACCACCAACAAATACTCGACGAAGTTCCGACGGGGGAACCGGCCTGCTAATGCTGTCCACAAGAACACTAACCCCAGGCCAACCAAATTGCCCAGCACCAATACCAACCAGGTGTCCTGTTTGCTGACCCCGGCTAAGACGGCCGGCAGCAGGAGCAGTGTCGAACCTAATAAACCATTGGCATACAACCAAATCATTTGTTGCCTGCTGATCCGCCCTTTTTCCAATCCGCTCATCTCCCCAGCCATGCCATCAATGACTTCAAAAAGCCGGTATATAACCCGTCTAAAGTGAATGTGATTAGGTGATGCTTGCGCGCCAACTCCAACGACAGGGCACTTAACAATAATGCCGCTGCCCAGAGCGCGTCCCGCCGGTTACTCTTCAATTGCGGGAAAATGACCAGTATAAGTCCATACATGGCCACCGCCATGATCATAAGCCCAACTGAATAGAGCATTATCCCCGCCTCCTTACGCTGCTAGTCAGACCCTTCATCCTCTGGCAAATGAACGGCCACCCTCCGGCTTTGGAAATCCCATTTCGGAGAGCGTATTAGGACATCGCGCAATGCTTTCAGGTCGAGCGGAGCTAAAGGATACATATAGGGCACTCCCAAAGAACGCAATGATACCTGGTGAGTTAATAGCGCGATCATTCCCAGGATGAGACCGAACATCCCGAACAGTGCTGTCAAAATCAACAACGGAAAACGCAGGATGCGGGTGGCCTGGGTTACCTTCTCGCGCGCAATCAGGAATGTCCCAATGGCGGTAGTGGCGACCACCACGATCACCGGCGCGGCGACCAAACCCGCCTGCACAGCCGCTTGCCCGATCACGAGCGGGCCCACAATCGTGAGGGCCTGGCCAATCGGCCGGGGCATACGCAAACCGGCCTCCCGCAACATTTCAAAGACAGCTTCCATCAGCAAAATCTCAACCACCAGCGGAAAAGGAATCCGCTCCTTGGCCGCGGCAATCGTGACCAATAGAGCAAACGGAATCAGCTCCGGATGGAAGTTCACGATTGCTAAATATAAACTGGGGAACACCAGTGAAATAGAGATTCCGGACAGCCGCAACCAACGCGCCAGGGTGGCGGCGGGATAGCGCATGTAGTAATCATCTGGTGTTTGAAAAAAACTGAGAAACGTCACCGGGGCAAACAAACACACTGGACTGCCATCAGTGAGGATGGCCACACACCCCTCCAGCAACTGAGCTGCACATACGTCCACGCGCTCGGTGGTTCCCCAGGTCGGGAATGGTGACCAGGGGGCATCTTCCAAAAAATCCTCCAATTGGCCGGGGTCGAAAACAGCCTCCACCTGGATTTTGTTCAGCCGTGAGATTGCTTCCGACACTATCCGGTCATCGGCCAGACCTGCGATATAAATGAGAGTAACGCGCGTTTGGGATTTTTCACCTAACTGAAACTCTTGCACGCGCAATGAGGGAGTGGCAATGCGCCGGCGTATCAAGCCAATATTGCGGGAAATGGTCTCCACAAACCCTTCCCGCGGGCCAGTGATGACCATCTCCACATCCGGCTCCTGGATTTCCCGGCGGTGTTCCTGGCGCAAGTTGATGGCAATCGCGCTGGCATGCCCGTCCACCAACAAAATGACCCGGCCGCCCAAAAGAGCCTGCACGGCCTGGTTGAACCCGGATACCGTCTCCGTCTCGGCCCCCAACAAAAACTCATTTTGTAGCTTGGAAATGAGATCTGGAGCCAATATTTGTGCATCCGAAAGCTTCCAGGTCTCAATCATCAATGGGCGCAGTATTGTTTCGGGAATAGCGCCATCTTCCGTCAGGTCCAGGAAATACAAAAGGGCCCCAGTGCGCGGCCGGGCACTGCCGAAAGTGAAGAACCTGACCTTGAGATCCTTGGGATCACCAAACTCCGCCCGAATTTGGTGTACATTTTGCTCAATATCCAAACGAAACCCGGTTGTGGTTGGCCGTAGTTGCCGCCACAGCTTTTTCCACCAATGAATGTCAGCCGCCCCCCGCAGGTATAGTTAGCAACGGTTAGTATGCCCACCAGGTTTTGAACCATAAGGAGATGACTGGGGAAAAAAAACGGCCTTAATGAAACAGGGGCTGCCATTACGGCAACCCCCTTCATGTCCTACGGCCGCAAACCTGGCAGGCTCGGTAGCCTTTTTGCACGGCCTCTGCTTTGCTGTTAAATCTGATTAAATTCTGGGGCTTGATCGCTTTCACATAACGACAATCTGGACGACAAAAGCAATTCCCCCGCTTACTGGCGACATACGAGATATTGATCCCCCCCCTTAGCAAGCAAGGTCCTGTTCCTCTCCATGCTCAATCGCGACCGACCACCCCCAATTCGGTGTCCTTCGCTGCGGCCTGCAATGAAGCCAGGAATCCCTGAGCCGCGTGGGCCAGCAATGCGTCACAAGTGGTCAGGAAAAATTTGCAACCCTGCTGCAAATAAGGGGTGGGGTCCTGGCCAGGCAGTAATAAAATGGAGACCGGCAACCCCGCTTCCTGCCCACCTCGCATCAGGGTCCGGATGGCCTCCTGGACTGTGGGGTGGCCGATCTGAGCGGTCAAACCATATGACATGGAAAGATCCACTGGGCCGATCATCATGGCGTCAATGCCGGGGGTGGCCGCAACTTCATGGATATTTTCCACTGCCAGACGTGATTCCACCACCGCTATCACCAGCAACTCCTGATTCGCCTGTTCGGTATATTCAGCTAACCCGGCCCCCAGCCCGAAATCGGCCGCCCGCACCATTGCCAGTCCGCGCCCACCCTGCGGATAGTAACGGGCGGCCGCCACAGCACGCTGGGCGTCATGCTGGTCGTGAATCGCCGGCACAATCACGCCATGGGCACCAGTGTCCAGATAACGCAGGATTACCGCCGGGTCGTTTTGCGGTACTCTCACCAGTGGCGTCACTCCCCGCAGCTCGGCCGCCCGCACTAATCCCTCACATTCCCCTGGTGTCAGCACACCGTGCTCGGCATCAATGAACACATAATCAAAGCCGAGCAAACCGCAGATTTCAACCAGGTGGGGGGCCGGGACGGCAACGAGGCACCCAATTGCCAGCTGCCCGGCCCGCAGTTTCTGCTTTAAAGTATTCGTGAACATGGCGTCCTCCTCATGAGCCTCTTTTTTCCGCTAGATTTGCCGCCTCGCAATGCAATTCCTGCCCCGCTTGGCTTTGCCCCTGAAACTGCACCGCAAAATTTTTTTGGCACAGCAAACATTTCCTCTAACACAACTTTTGCAAATTTCTTGCTATAAAAAGGGGAAAATTCCTCCCAACCAGAAGAACCCCTTACACAATCCATTACCAAGGAGTGAGGGAAACTTGAGAAAAGCCATTTACATGAGCCCGCAAGACAATGTGGCCACGCTGTTAGAGAAGGCGGAGGCCCAGGAAACGGTGACCCTGCTCTCCAAAAAGAACACGCCTTTGGGCGAACTGGTAGCACGCAATACGATTCCCTATGGCTTCAAAATGGCAGTGACAGATATCCCGGCTGACACAGATATCTTGAAATATGGCGTTCCGATCGCCCGCAGCACTAGACCGATCTGGCAAGGGGAAATGGTCCACATTCATAACGCCACTAGCCGCCGCATGGAAATCCCGGACCAGATGAAGCAAGAGATGCTCAGGGAGCTCAGCTTGGCAGACTCAGCTCATAAAGGAGTGACGAATGATGCAGTTTAACGGCTATATCCGGCCAGATGGCAGCGTAGGTATTCGCAACTATGTCCTGATTATGCCGGTCGTGTCCTGCATGGAAGGGGTAGCGCAGGCAATCGCCGCCCTACTCGATGACGCTTTGGTAGTATCCCAGGAACACGGTTGCCTGTATGGGGGGAACGAGCAGGTGGGGCACGGGATGGTGGGGATAGGCGCCAACCCAAACGCCGCAGCTGTCTTGTTGTTGGGCATGGGTTGTGAGAGTTTCACCCCCAGCGTGATCGCCACTCCTTTGGAAAAGACCGGCAAGCCGGTGCGCGTCCTCTCGGCCCTCAAGGAAGGCGGCATTCGTCGCACATTCGCCAAGGGCCTGCAAATAGCCAGAGAGCTACAAGATTATGCCAAGTCCGTGCAGCGGCAACCGGCAGACATCAGCGCCCTCACTGTGGCCGTTAAATGTGGGGGCTCTGACACCAGTTCCGGGTTGGCATCCAACCCCAGCGTCGGTCAGGCGGCCGACCTGTTGGTGGATGCGGGCGCGAAAGTGTTGTTCAGCGAACCAATTGAAATGGTAGGCGGAGAGGCAGTATTGGCGGCCCGTGCCGCCACCCCGGAAGTCGCAGAAGATATCCGCACGCTAGTGGCCCAAGAGGAAAAGCGCTGGAGCATACCCGGTGTCAAAACAGAGTTCATGTGCATGGGAAACGTGCTCGGGGGCCTGACCAGCATCGAAGAAAAGTCCCTTGGTTCGATCCTAAAGTCCGGCAGCAAACCGATCAAGGGCGTTTTGCCCTTTAATGCGCAAGGGCTGACCAAACCGACTGAAGCCGGTCTCTATATCCAGGAAGGCACCCACTGGGATCCACACGCCATCACGCACTTTGCTGCTGCCGGTGCCCAGATTATCCTGTTTACAACCGGGTTCGGCGCCTGCCTGGAAAGCCCGCTCTCACCCACAATCCGCGTATCCGGCAATCCCGAGTCCATCGCCACGGTGGGCGACGACATTGATGTAGACGCCAGTGGGATCATGCTAGGCACAGATTCCATCGAGGCAGTGGGAGAGCGCATCCTGGCAAAGATCTTGGCCGCCGCCAACGGCGAACGCACCAGGGTGGAGGGACTGAATAACGTCGGTTTCTCCTTTTATAACAAAGACCAACGGCTGGAACACTTCCTGGGTTTCAGTGGCTGAAACAGGGCGGGAAGACTCTCCCGCCCTGGAATTGCCGCTGCAAAACCATTCTACTTGTTATATAATGCTACCAAACAAAACAAAAAGGGGCTTTATACATGTGGATGTACTATTTTGCCATTTTCCTGGTAGTGGCCTCAAACGTCGGCTATCATATTAGCCAAAAGTCCACCCCGGCAGGCGTCAATCCGGCTCTTTCCCTGCTCGGCACCTACATGGTGGCAGCAATATTCTGCCTGTTGATCCTGCCCTTTTTTTCGTTCGGCGAAAGCATCACAGTGGAAGTCAAGCGGTTAAATTGGACTTGTGTAGCGCTGGGCATTTCCATCGTCGGCCTGGAAATGGGTTTTTTGCTTGCCTATCGGGCGGGCTGGAACATTAGTCTAGCGCAGTTCTATGCCACTACGATATTGACATTGTTGCTGATCCCAATCGGCTTGTGTTTCTTCCAGGAAAAGATCACCATGATAAATGTGTTTGGCATTATCCTGTGCCTGGGCGGAGTCATACTGTTAAACCACAAATGAGATAACGCTCACTTGTGCCATAAG
>DUQP01000039.1 GCA_012837735.1 Bacillota bacterium | reverse complement strand
GTCCGCACATCGGGCACCATGAACTGGGATGCCACAGCGTGGGCGGTGATTTCGTTTTTGATCACATCCGCTCCCACCATCACCCCGGAGATCTGCCGCCCGCTGCCGGTGGTGCCGACCGCCACCACCTCCACATCGGACAACTGTGTGCGAATCTGGCGCAGACCTCCCTGAACCGCCTGCAGTGGTTGCCCACCGGTACGTAGGTAGAGATCGACCAGCACCTCATATTCTTCATCCAAAACCACAATGTTTGTGCTTACCGAACCGACATCAATTCCCAGATAGCATTTTGCCACCCTCAGATCTCTCCCCTTTCGCGCGGCGCCGGCGCTCCATCAGTTCGACGAACGCCTCCAGGCGAGTCAATATGCCGGCTTCTCCAGCGTGTTCATCAAACATTAGCGTCATACACGGAATTCCCAGCTCGCGGCTCACCCGCGGTAGAATCCCTTCTGCCACGATCTCTGGCATGCAAGTTAGGGGGCCGAGCTGCAAAACACCGTCAAAACCCCTCTTGCTGTAGAGCACGGTATTTCCAACTGATTCCCGTCCTTCTCCGCCCACAAAATGATTTACAAACGGGCGCGCTGCCCGCACTTCCGGTCGCTCCCGCCGCAAACCGAGGGCGTCCAAAAACAGGTTCGTGCGGATCCAATCTCCCAGAAACAGAGCTCGTTCCACTTCCACCCCCATTTCGCCCAGCCGTTCCGCCACCCGCATATTGGCAAACGGTTCCAACACTGTGTAAATCTCACCCACGATCCCGATCCGCAGCGCCTGCCGTCTCTTCTTCGCCATCGCTGCCATTGCTTCCTCTCCCCGGCGGCGAGCCAATCGTGTTTCCAGCACACTGGCAGCAGCATCGACTTCCTTTACAGCCTTAGCCAACAAGCGCGTTACGGCTCCACGCTGCATCTCATAAGCGCGGGTAGCCATCGCTTTTCTTTCCAATGCATCTAAAGCATTTATTTTCTCCCAACCCAACCGGAAAGCCCGCCAGACGGTGCGCAGATCCGGGTGACCGGTGAGCTTGGCCAGTTGCCTCAGCAATACGTCTATCTGCCCCCGGGGCGGCTCCAGCACCAGCATCTCAAACTGATAACCGAGGTCGGTGAGTATTTCTCGCTGCACTTGCGCGTAGTATCCGAAACGGCAAGGGCCGCTGCCGCCGGCCATTAAGATGGTATCGGCGCCCTGCGCGAACGCCTCCAGGTAGTTGCCGATGTTCAATTTAAACGGGTAACAGGCAAACTCCGGAGAATGTCTCGTACCCAATGCCACAGTGCGCGCTGTGCAGGGCGGCGGCGTTACCACAGTCAAGCCCAAGTCCTGCAGAATTGACCGCAAGGGGATATCCAGGTACCCCATGCGCGGGAATGTCACCTTCATCGCACAGCCCTCCTTTTCAGCATGTCGACAAAGGCTTCCAACCGCGTCACCAAGCCTGCCTCGCCGCTGTGTTCGTCAAAGCTCAAGCTCATAAACGGCACCCGCTTGCCGCGCCGCGCCCAGCGCGCAATCATTTCCCCCACTAGCGAATCGGGACCACAACCAAACGATGTCAAATGAATGACACCGTCAACGTGCCCATCCAGGAAATGGGCGGCTGCCCCCAAGATCCTTTGTCCCAATGACCAAAAGAGCGGCTTAACCAGGCGGGCATTGCCAGCGCTCACCAAAGCCCCCGGGACCATTTCGGCTGTGATCGGCGTGACCCCAAAGCTGTTCAACCGTGCTAACAAATCCTGGCTGAGGTAAGGGTCATAAATCAAATATGGGTGGCCCAGGACCCCAATTTTTAATTCCGCAGCGGCGAAGCGACCCTGTTTGTTCCTGCACACCATAGCCGGCAAACCGACCGCCCGGCGGGTAGCCTGATAGGCCTCATGCGTTACCAAACCGCCTTCCAGAGCGCGCTGGTAAAAGGACTGGGCAAATTCCGCATTGGACTGCGCCCTGTGCATTGTGGCGCCGGAGATGCCCAGCCGCCGCCCAACGGCCCGCAGGCCTTGCTCCCAGCCAGCATGTCCCCGGCGGACATCCACCGTCGGTGCCTGGATTCCCAGGGTCGGTTCCCACAGTCCTTGCACCATATCGGGTAATCCCAGTATTTTTGGGCATTGCAGTCCGCCTATGCGGTCACAGACCACCCGCGGTACAAACAGGACATCAACTTGGTCTTGCAAAGACAGGACGTGTCCGAAATAGCATTTTACTGGCAAACAACAGTCATCAACGGCGTTTTGCACACCGGACATCAAGATATCCTCGTTTGTAACAGGAGAGGGGACCACCTTTGTGCCAAGGGTTTCAAAGAATACGCTCCAGTAAGGGTAGTATTGATAATACAACAGGGCGCGCGGCAAGCCGACTTTTAACATCCCACTTCACCACCATTATAGTCCATATCCGTTCTCAGTTCATCCCGTCATCATCAGGCCGTTCCCCACGCCGCGGCCTTCTCCACTGCCGAATGGGGGCCGGCCGTTTGGGCGTGGGGCGCGCTATCCCGCCCTGTTTTTCACTTTTCCCCTCATCTGGTATTCGGTCTGGGTCTAAAGGCCGCAGCATACGTGGCCGCATGCGGTGCACAGGTACTGGCCGGCGTACTAACACATTTGTCAGAGCCGATACATCAAGCGGTATCAGGGGCCAAGTGTATGGCACACCGAATGATCGGGTGACGAGCAACAGCAACAGGTTAACGATCAATACCAGGAAAAATCCGACCGGACCCAACACCACAACCCCCAACAGGTACAAAAGCCGGAACAAGCGCACCGCCATGGCAAATTCCATGCTGGGGGTGGCAAATGTGCCGATCGCTGCCAACGCCACATACATCACAGTTTCGGCGGCCAACAACCCGACATCGATCGCCATCTGGCCGAGCAGGATGGCGCCAATGATACCCAAGGAAGTGGAGAGGGCGGTCGGGGTATGCACCAGGGCCATGCGGAAAATGTCAAGCAGTATTTCCGCCAGAAAAAACTGCAACCAGACCGGTACGGCAAATTGTCCCTTGGTGCCGATCACCCCTTGCAAAGCTGGCATCAGTTCCGGATAATGCGCCAACAGAATCCAAACCGGGGTGATGAAAGCCGAGATGAAAATGCCAAATGTGCGCACCCAACGTAGGTAAGCCCCGACCAACACGTCCTGACGATATTCTTCTGCGTGTTGGATATGATGGAAGATCGTCACCGGCAGTAACATTACACTTGGTGAGGTATCAACCAAAATCGCCACATGTCCTTCCAACAGATGCACTGCCGTCACATCCGGGCGCTCTGTGTAACGGATGGTAGGGTAAGGGTTCCACCACTTGCGTTGTTCCAGAATAAATTCTTCTAGGCTCTTTTCCGCCATCGGCAGGCCATCCACATCCACTTTGCGCAATCTGCTGCGCACCTCCTGCACCAGGGCCGGGTCCGCCACATCCTGTAAATAGGCCACCACCACATCTGTTTGGGAACGCCGGCCCACCGGTTGCAATTCAAAACGCAAACGCGGGTCGCGTAAACGGCGTCTAATCAAAGCCACGTTAAACATGACCGTTTCCACAAAACCATCCCGGGAACCACGAATCACCCGTTCTAAATCCGGCTCCTCCGGATTCCGTCCGGGATATGTGCGCATATCGATTGCCACCGCATCCAGCGCCCCATCGACAAGCAAAACGGTGCGGCCCATCAAAACCTGCCCGACGGCTTCTTTGATCGTGCCCACCGGGTTAATCTTGGCAAACACCAAATCCCGCGCCAGGATCATTTCCAAGCTGGAAGCGGGGTCACCTTGCTCGGCGCGCATTAAGCTAATCATGACTTGCTGCACCAGCAAGTCATGTGAAAACCCGTCCACCATGATTAAGGCAGCATTCCGGTTTCCGACCCGAAATTCCCGCACCGCAATATCAAAACTCTGGCCATAACCCAAGGCCGCTTTCATCCGCCCCAGGTCGAGACCGAAAATGCCCTGCAAGGGCTCTGGGGGAGCAGCCAAATCTTGTGTGGTATCTGGCACAGGATATCCCCCATTCCCTATTTCCCCTTTTTTCCCCCTTGACCACCTCCCTGCCCCTGGCCGGCGTCTTGCATTGTGCCCTGGCTCACCTCTCCCAGGATCAATTCCAGTTTCTTGGCGATTTGTTGGCTTTCGCTAATTACCTGCTGCAACTTCAAAAGGTTCATCTCCAGTTCTTGTTGGAGGGCCAATTGTACGCCCTGCTGGGCCACCAGGCCAGTCCCGCCCCCTTGTCCAGCCGTCGCTAGGGCATGCAGCTGGTTCACTCCCAGCACGCCCCCGGCGGTGCCGATACCCTGGTTTGGTTGCTGTGGCACCCCCCAGTTTGGGGGTGGATAGGCTTGTCCGAGCGGCATCTGCGGCATGCCCTGGAACATGGGCCCAAACCCTTGTACCCCCATGTGCGGCATAGCCTCCAAACCCCTGGAATCCTGCTGGTGAGGGCCCACTGCGCTCGCTGTTCGCTCTCCCTCACTTCTGGTCCCTTTCATCTCGCTCAGGCCATGGCGAATTGCCAAGCGCACTTCTTCGTTCACCAAATTCCTGATCTCATTTCGCCAGTTGCGGGGGTATGCCATCACCTTCACCTCACTTGTTCAACTTTTTGGATCAAACAACAAAGCCGCCACCCAGGAAGCCAGGATCGCCACACTGATCCCAGCCGCCGTAGCGGTGAAGCCTCCGGTCAAAAGCCCCAGAGCCCCTTCCTGGGAAATCGCTTTCAGTATCCCCTGTACCAAAGCATGGCCGAAACCCGGCAAAGGGATGGTTGCGCCGGCACCACCCAGATCCACTAGAGGCTGATATAACCCCAACCCACTCACCACCGCCCCTAAAGATACGAACAACACCATAACGTGCGCCGGCGTCAGACTGGTTAATTCCAACACAAGTTGCGCGGCCACGCATAGCAAGCCGCCAATCAGAAAAGCGAACAAAAAATCCACTATGAACCACCCCCGTTCGGCATCCCTTCCACTACCACTGCATGCGCGACACTAGGAATGGATTCCCCCTGTTGGTAGGACGTAGGGCTGAACAAAGCCCCGGTGGCAACAAAGAGTAGGCGTTTGAGGGCGCCTGCCTGCAATTTTTTGAGCCAGTAACTGCAAAAAACAGTCGCGGAACAGGCGCAGCCGCTGCCTCCGGCGTGCGCGTCTTGTGCGGCGTCGAAAATCATCTCTCCGCAGTCATGCAGCAACGAGGGCACCTGCCAACCCTTTTGCTCTAGCAATTGCAATACCAATTTTTTCCCGACTGTGCCCAAATCGCCCGTTATGATCGCATCATAGTGTGACGGTTTACGATCGGTATCCGCCAGGTGCTGCGCGATCGTGTCAGCGGCCGCCGGGGCCATGGCCGCCCCCATATTATTCGGATCCTTGATACCATAATCCACCACCCGGCCAAGCGTGGCCTCCGTTACCCTCGCCAAACCCGTTTTGGCAAAGGAGGAGCTGCCTAGTACGATTGCCCCCGCCCCGGTGACGGTCCACTGCGCCGTCTGCGTGCGCTGGGAGGCGAATTCAGTCGGATAGCGATATTGCCTTTCCGCCGTCTCATGATGACTAGAAACGCAGTTTAAGACCAGCTCTGCCATTCCGCCATCGATCAGCATCCCTCCCAGGGCCATCCCCTGCGCCATAGTTGAACAAGCCCCATACAGGCCCAAAAAGGGCACATTTAATTCCCGCGCGCAAAATGAAGAAGCAATGATCTGGTTCAAAAGGTCTCCCGCCAGCAAAAAATCCACATCCCCCGGCACCAAATCGGCTTTTTGCAAGCATAGATTGGCCGCCTGCTGCAAGAGGCGGCTCTCGGCCCGCTCCCACGTCTTTTCCCCCAACAATGGATCCGCTTCGATTTGGTCGAAAAACCCACCGAGCGGGCCCTCCCCTTCCTTCTGGCCGACGATCGCGACTGCCCCGAGGATTACCGGCGGGTTCTGGAAGGCGAGCGTCTGTTGTCCAATCCGCTTACTGGCTACCAATTAATCGCCACTCCCACCAATCTCAAGATATACCTACCAACAACCAGCGCAGGGCGGCAACGATAATGGCGGTGATAGTACCGTAGACCAACACCGGTCCCGCCACTGTAAACATTTTGGCACCCACCCCGAGCACAAACCCCTCTCGTTTATATTCCAAGGCCGGTGCGGCAATGGAATTCGCAAACCCGGTGATCGGCAGGGCAGAGCCCATACCACCAAAACGCCCTATTTCGTCGTAGATGCCTCCGGCGGTCAGGCTCACCCCCAGCGCGATCATTACCCCTAAAGTGGGCGTGACGGCTTCCTCGGGACTGAATCCGAAAGCAACGAATAGATTCAGCACCCCCTGTCCAATTGTGCAGATGGTGCCGCCCACCAGGAAGGCCAATACAATGTTTTTGAACAGTGGGGCGTTCGGCGTCACCCGTTTGGTCATTTCACTGTAGGCTTTGGCCTGGTCCTGATCTGCTTTTATTCCGCCCACCGTCCCTTCGATGATTTATAGCTGGCTGTCCGTGCCTTCTACTTTGAATGCGATTCGCACACACGCCTTGTAGTCCACAATCTTACCCCTGTCCACGTCTGCCGTCATGCTCTGCACTTCTACCCCGGTGATGTTCTTGATCGTCTTGTCGGCCTGGGCAACAGCATTTTCGATGGCGTCCTGCCAATCTCGATGTGATT
>DUQP01000038.1 GCA_012837735.1 Bacillota bacterium | reverse complement strand
GGATGGTGATCCCCGGCGATCAGTTATCGGTCCGGTTGTGCGACCGGCGCCGGCAGCATGGTCGCACAGAACTGTTTTTTGAGGTGCTAAACTGCACGACCGGCAAGGTGTTGCTCTCCTACGGGTATGTGGCCACGCGCGCCTGAGTACGCCAATCCGTTTCAAGGGGCTAAAAAAAGGGGGAATGAAATGAATTCCGAATCTCAAGTCCGCAGCCCCCAGCATAACCTGGCGATCCTGTTTGATTTCGAAAACCTGGCGATTGGGTTCGAAAAGAATCCCAAGCTGGAGTTCGATGTGAATCGAATCTTGGAGCGCATGGTTGAGAAAGGTAAGATCCTGGTCAAGGTGGCCTATGCCGATTGGAGCCGCTACTCGAAATACAAACAGGCTTTGCATGAGGCGGCTATTGAGTTGATTGAGATCCCGCGGCGGGCCATGACCGGAAAAAACTCAGCCGACATTCATTTGTGTGTTGATGCCATGGACCTGTGTTACGCCAAGGAACACATCGGGACATTTGTGATTGTGTCCGGTGACAGCGATTTTTCGCCCCTGGTCTCCAAGCTGAAGGAGAATGGCAAACACGTGATTGGGCTGAGCATGAAAAACATCGCCTCGGATCTGCTGGTGGCCAACTGCGATGAATTCATCTTCTATGAGGATTTGGACGGGGTGGTGGTGATCCCGCCGCGGGTGGATCGCCGCATTCCGAAAGGGAAGCGGGAGGCCTTCCGGTTGTTGTTTGATTCGATCGCCGCCCTATTGCGGGAGAACCAGGAAGTGCTGTGGTCTTCCATGGTGAAAGACACCATGAAGCGCAAAAGGCCTTCCTTTTCCGAATCAGCGTACGGATACCGGACATTCAGCGATCTATTGGAAGATGCTGAGAAGCTCGGGTTCATCACGCTGCGTAAGAACCCGCGCAGCGGTACCTATGTGGTAGTGGGCTTCACAAAGGATTTGCAGTAGTGCGGGAAGGGGGTAGAAAAGTGCACGCAGCGACTGCCTGGTATCATGAGCAAAGAGGGCGCAGGGTGTGCGAACAATTGAGAAGGCGCAACTTCGACGCCTACTATGTGCCGGATCGGGCTCAGGCCTTGGTAAAGGTGCTGGAGTTGATTCCGGCCGATGCCAGAGTGGGATTCGGCGGCTCCATGACATTGGAGGAGATCGGTGTCATCAAAGCATTGCAGGAGCGCGGCAATGAACTGATCACAAAGCCGCATGCCAGGGGCGCCGAGCGGATTGCCCAGCGCCGACAGGCGCTCCTGAGCGACGTTTTCCTTACCTCGACGAATGCTGTCACACTGGATGGCATACTGGTGAATGTGGACGCGCTCGGCAACCGGGTAGGCGCGATGGCGTTTGGCCCCCGCCAGACGGTGATGGTGTTCGGGGTGAACAAGATCGTCGCTGACCTGGAGGCTGCCTTGCACCGGGCTCAGACGATCGCCAGCCCCATCAACGCCAAGCGGCTAAACCGCACTACCCCATGCACTGTGACTGGCGAGTGCAGCGATTGCAACTCGCCCGATCGGATATGCAATATCACCACGATTATTGAACGCAGGCCCCTGGAGACGGAATTTGCGATCGTGGTAGTCGGTGAGGCGCTGGGTTTCTGAGCGCTGTCCGGGGCGGGGAGCCGGGGTTTGCCACCCCGGGTCCCCGCTCTTTGGCATGGTGACCAGGGTTATCGGTCTACAGAAAGAAGATTAGAAATGGCACTAACATCGGTACCAGTGCCGAGAGCAGCACCCCGGTGGTAAAGGCCAGGAGAGCGGTTTCTCCATCCGTGGCGCGGGCGATGATGGGAAGTGTCGTGTCCATGGCGGTGGCGCCCCCTGGCGCAATCGCCGCCAAATTGCCAAAGCGGGCCGCCACAGGGGGAATAATGCAGATGGCCAACAGCTCCCGGCCGATATTGGTCAAAAAAGCCAGGGCTCCGATATGGGTGGAGTGCAGTTTGGCCAGGATGACGCCCGAGAGGGAGTACCAGCCAAATCCCGCCCCTACTGCCGCTCCTTCCTGCCAGGTGACGCCTAAAGCCAACCCCATTCCCGCCGCAGCTATGATGCTGCCCAGGGCGATCAGCAGGGGAAGCAGCAACAGACGCCAACCGGCTGCCTGCAATACCGGCAGCTGATCAAGGCTGCGGCCGATCTCTATCCCGACCACGACCAATAAACCATATAACACAATCATGGTGACCATTTCCAGGCTGGCCAGGATCTGCCCCGGTAGCTGGCAGCGCCCGATCAGGATGCCGGCTAGAAAGGCAAGCGGTACTACATAGCCGGTGGCCCGCAGCAAACCACGCGGTTTCCCCGCTGCTGGGGTGGTTTGAGCGCGGTTTGTGCCCAGGATGAATTTCTGCCAGGGCAGGACGGCCGCCAGGCTGCCGACGATCGTTGCCATCGCCAGCAAGAAAGCCTGCAGGCCAAGGGTTGGTAATTGGGCGGCCAGTTCCCGGTTGCTGCCGATCTGGGCCCCCATCGCCAGCAACAGGACGATCAGGCCGGCGATGATCATGGTGCCGGTGGCAGCGGCGATGCCAGGTGGCAGACGGCGCCAGCGACCCAGGATGACGCCGGTTAGAGTCAAGGCTAATATGGCAAGCACCGTTGCTTCCTCCTTTCGGCGGCCGGACCGCCAAAAAAACTATAGCATAATGGCGGGAAGATGGCTATCCCGGGGAGAAATGGTAAATAATCCAATGCGGGGGGATTTATTATGCATAGACGGTTCTCAATCTGGGTGGCCACCACAATTGTCCTGCTAGCTGTCATCCTGGGCTATGGCCTCTGCCAGTGGCAGGAAAACACGGTGGCCGTGGTCGGGAAACAACGCATCACAAAATCGGAGTTTTATGAAGAACTGGAGGCCGGAGCCGGCGCGGAAGTCCTGGAAGGCTTGATCACGCAGGCCGTGATCCGGCAAGCGGCGGCTGCACAGGGTCTCAATCCGAGCAAAAGCGACGTGGATGCAGAGCTGGAACTGGTACGGCAGCAGTTCCCGGATGCCGCCTCTTTCCAGGCGGCCCTGCAGCAATCCGGCATGACCGAGGAAGACCTGCGGAAAAACATCTTCACAAGTCTGGCTCTGGAAAACCTGGCCACACAGGGCGTGTCAGCCAGCAATGAGGAGGTTGAGGATTACTACCAAGCACACAAAGAAGAATTCGGTC
>DUQP01000037.1 GCA_012837735.1 Bacillota bacterium | reverse complement strand
GGGGGGGGGGGAGTGTTTTGCCAGGCCGCTTGGTGCGTGTTGGCAACAAGGTAATAAGCACGGAGAGAATTCGCGCGGTTGTGGAGCGCATCTTATCATTGCGCAGCGGCGGTATGTCGCAGCAAGATGTTGCTGATGCGATCGGCGTGGACCGCAGCTTTATCTCTCGTTTGGAGAGCTTGGGCGAAATCCGGAAAGGCCGGACGATGGCGATCATCGGGTTCCCTGTGGCAAACGTCGCAGAGATCAAATCATTGGCGGAAGCGGAAGGGGTAGAATTCACCTTTTTGCTCACAGAAAAAGAGCGTTGGGATTTCTTGCATAAGAAAACCGGCTTGGAGCTTTTCAATGAAATCATGGCGTTGGTGGCCAAGGTACGGGGTTTCGATATTATTATTACTCTGGGCTCTGATCAAAGGTTAAAATTCTTGGAAGCGCTGATTGGAAAAGAAACACTGCCGATTGAACTCGGCGCATCTCCAATTACAAAAGATGTTTATGTCGACCCTAACGTTTTACGTAGGGTGGTCCGGGAATTACGGACTTTAGATAGCGGGGAGGGGAAAGTTTGAAACGAGTAGTGAGCGTCAGTATTGGCTCCTCCAAGCGTAACCATGTTGTAGAAGTAAAGATATTGGGCGAGACTGTACGGATTGAAAGGATCGGTACGGATGGTGACGTCAAGCTGGCGATCGATATGATCAAAAGGCTTGATGGCCATGTCGATGCTTTTGGCTTGGGCGGGATCGATCTTTATGTCCGCGCCGGCAAGCATCGTTACCTGTTGCGGGAAGCAGCCTCAATTGCCCGAGCGGCGAAGGTAACTCCGGTCGTGGATGGCGGTGGGCTGAAGGATACTCTGGAACGCCGGGTGGTCAAATATCTGGTGGAAGAAGATGTGCTGCCGCTCAAGGGCCGACGGGTGTTGCTCGTTTCCGGGGCGGACCGTTTTGGAATGGCCGAAGCTTTGATGGCACAAGGGGCTGACTTGGTCCTGGGTGACCTGATCTTCGTGTTGGGGTTGCCCATTCCCATGCGCTCCCTGCAGACATTGGAAACCCTGGCCAGGTTGGTGGCACCCCTTGTGGTTCAGTTGCCTTCCAGCATGATCTACCCAACCGGCAAGAAACAGGAAGGAGAACGCCGGGTGCCGGAGAAATTCGCGCACTTTTACCGGCAAGCGGAGATAATTGCCGGGGATTTCCACTATGTGAAACGGTACATGCCTGAAAATATGCATGGCAAGGTCATCCTGACAAACACTGTTACCAGTGATGATGTGGCAGACCTGAAACGGCGGGGTGTCAGGATGCTGGTCACGACTACGCCGGAATTTCAAGGCAGATCATTTGGCACGAATGTGATGGAGGCAGTCTTGGTGGCCTTATCCGACAAACCATATAGTGGTGAACTGACGGCGGAAGACTACATCGGGCTATTGGAGAAACTGGAATTCAAGCCACGGGTTGAAACCTTGAATTAGATGGGAGTTGTCAAATATTGTCGACAGGGCGTTTTGCATTCATCATCCATCCATTATCCATTTCTGATGTGGCTCGCAAGTTCCCAATCGCCCGTCGATTGCCGGATGGCGTAGTGAAATCATTGCTTAGATTTGTCCCGGCTTTGAAAGCCTCCCATATCGAAGGAATACGGTCAGATTATGGAGCCGCGGAGGGTTGGTTCATCGGTTGTCCGCTCACTCCCGAGATGATGTTTTCACTGCCGGAAAAAGCAGTGCTGGCCAAAATTACTAAGGCAGCCCAATTGGCAGAGCGGTTGGGGGCCAAAATAGTGGGTCTGGGCGCACTTACATCCGTGGTGGGGGACGCTGGTTTGACAGTGGCCCGCGGGGTTAATATCGCGGTCACAACCGGAAACAGCTATACCGTCGCGACAGCATTGGAGGGAGTGTATGAAGCTGCAGAGCTAATGGGGATTGATCTGGAAACGGCCGAAGTTGCGATCATTGGCGGTGGTGGGTCCATCGGCAGTGCCTGTGCGGAAATTCTCGCCCGGCGAGTGGGGCACATGGTATTGGTGGGGCGCAATTTGAGCCGTCTGGAGATAGCAGCACAGCGGGTGGTCCATGCCACCGGGTTGGCGCCAAGGCTTGCTACGGACAGCCGCGCGGCAATTAGGGATGCCGATATTGTAGTGGCAGTTTCTTCGACGGCGGAGGCGGTTATAGAGCCGCAAGATTTGAAGATCGGCGCTGTGGTGTGTGATGTGGCCAGACCGCGCGATGTCTCTCCCGCTGTGGTCCAACAAAGGGATGATGTGCTGGTAATTGAGGGCGGTGTAGTGGAGGTCCCGGGACAGGTTGATTTCCATTTCGATTTTGGCTTTCCACCGGGGAAGAGCTATGCCTGCATGGCGGAAACGATGATTTTGGCCATGGAGGGGCGGTACGAAAGCTTCTCGTTAGGTCGCGAACTAAGCGTGGCGAAGATCGATGAGATCAGCCGTCTGGCCAAAAAACATGGTTTTCGGTTAGCCGGATTCCGCAGTTTTGACCGGGCGTTATCATGGCAGGAGATAGAAAGAGTACGGGAAAATGCTTTGCGGCGGCGCTCTTTAAGTTAGCAATGATTCTGAAAACTCCTTGACCGTGGTCAGACCCTTAATTATAATAGAGTAAATCAAACGGTGCGGAAAGCAATTTGCTGCTGTCCGTTTTTTCTTTTGCCTTTCTGAGGGCATACTCATGCGAGGAGCAGTGCATAAAAGAGCGCAGGTTACATATATTCCGTTAGAAGTAGCGGCACTACTCTTCGAGCTCAGGTTTAAGGGAGAGATTGCATAATATGTCCGAGAAAGAGACCATTCTCTCTGTGGAAGGCTTGCGTCGGCTGGAAGCTGAGCTGGAGCATCTAAAATCGGTTCGCAGGCGGCAAATTGCCGAACGCATTCGCCAGTCCCGTGAGTTTGGCGATTTGAGCGAGAACTCTGAGTATCAAGATGCCAAAGAGGAACAAGCCTTTGTGGAAGGCAAGATCCTGACCCTTGAGCGCACTCTCCGGAATGCCATTGTGATCGAAGAGGATGCCGGTAATCCGAAGGCGGTCGGAGTTGGTCGTACGGTCACATTACGGGATCAAGCTAACGGTGATGTGCTCACGTTCACCATTGTGGGTGCCACGGAAGCCGATCCTGCCAAGGCGAGAATTTCCAACGAGTCACCAGTGGGTCGTGCGGTGATGGGCAAAGAGGCTGGGGAAATTATTGAGGTCATGGTGCCGGCTGGCTTAATCCGTTATGAAGTGGTCGAGGTTGGTCCGGCAAATCAAGGTTAAACCGGACGGAGATGATTGGGTTTGTTTGACACGGCGCCGGGGTGTAGCGGGCGCCTTTTAAGCTTTGGGGGTGGACAGGCATGTATGAAGAGACTCAGTCGGAAAATGAACTCATGTCGATACGATTGGAGAAACTGCAGACGTTAAGAAAAAAACAAGTCGGCCCCTTTGGCCAGCGGTTTGAGCGTACTCACCATGCTATGGCGATCAAAGAACGGTTTGCCCAATTAGAGGGCACAGAGGTGCTCATTGCCGGTCGGATCATGGGCATCCGCGGGCATGGTAAAGCGACCTTTTTGGACTTACAGGATTTCTCGGGCCGTTTGCAGGTCTATCTGAAGCTGGATGTGGTTGGCGAGGAACAGTATGGGTTATTCCGGGAGACCAGCGACATCGGGGATATCATTGGCGTGCGGGGCAAAGTGTTCCAAACCAAACGGGGTGAGATCAGCATTGCCGCTGAGGAATGGCGGATGCTGGCCAAAGCTCTGCGTCCGTTGCCCGAAAAATGGCATGGCCTGAAGGATGTGGAATTGCGTTATCGGCAGCGCTATGTTGATTTGGTAGTAAACCCGGATGTGCGGGAGACATTTGTCATGCGCAGCAAAATAATCGCGGCTATGCGACGGTTTTTGGATGAGCGCGGCTTTTTGGAAGTGGAGACCCCTGCCATGAGTGCGATTGCCGGCGGGGCGGCTGCCCGTCCTTTCATTACCCATCACAATGCCTTGGATATGGACCTGTATCTGCGCATAGCGACGGAATTATATTTGAAACGGCTAATAGTGGGCGGGTTTGAAAAGGTATATGAAATAGGGCGTATTTTCCGCAATGAAGGGATCTCCACCAGGCATAACCCGGAGTTTACCATGCTGGAACTCTACCAGGCCTATGCCGACTATGAGGATATGATGACACTGACAGAAGAGATGGTCGCTGCGATCGCGGAACAGGTGCTGGGGAAGACTGTCATTACTTATCAGGGGAGAGAAGTGGATCTTGCTCCGCCGTGGCCGCGTGTTTCCATGCTCTCCGCCTTACAGGAGTATACCGGAGTTGACTTCACCGCTTGGGAAAGTGATGAGCAGGCTCGCCAGGAAGCTCGTCGATTAGGATTACAGGTGCCAGATACAGCCACAAAAGCAATGGTTTTGGAAGAGTTGGTCGAGGAGTTCGTTGAACCGAGATTGACCGGGCCGGTCTTCCTGATTGATCATCCAACGGAAATTTCGCCTTTGGCCAAGAAAAAGGATGACAATCCCGATTTGGCATATCGTTTCGAGCCCTTTATCGCTTGTCGAGAGATCGGCAACGCTTTTTCAGAGCTAAATGACCCGATTGATCAAAGAGAGCGGTTTGAAAAGCAGCTGCAAGAGCGCGAGAAAGGTAATGAAGAAGCCCATGCTATGGATGAAGACTATCTACGCGCTTTGGAATATGGTATGCCTCCCACGGGAGGATTGGGCATAGGGGTAGATCGGTTAGTCATGCTACTCACTGACCAAGCATCCATTCGCGATGTGATTCTATTCCCGTTGTTGCGGCCACGCCGCTAGTATTGAGACATTTTATAAAAATATGGCTGCTTTTTAGGCAGACAGCGATGTGCCTGGTATCGATCTGTCTGAACAATCACAGTATGGAAATGAAGCTGATAGCATTCAAGTTGAATTTCATGAGGTATTCCATCTTATGAGAGAAGTTTGGCAAAGCAGAAAAGGGTTCATTTTTGCAGCAATCGAAGCTGCAATTGGCTTGGGCAATCTGTGGAGATTTCCGTTCCAGGCCTATAAGAACGGCGGCGGGGCATTTTTGCTCCCATATTTTGTTGCTTTGATTACTTGTGCAATTCCCTTGATGATCATGGAGTATGCCTACGGCGTCAGATACGTGGAGGAGCTGTCAGGCTTTTGCCAATCTCAAGCAAAAGTTTGAAGTTTTCGGTTGGGTCCAAGTGATGATACCAATTGTGGTAATGAAATATTATTAGACTATTATAGCCGTATCTGTTTTGTTTATGGTTTATTCGTTGGGGCATGCCTTTGGAATTATTAACTGGCTTTCCGATCCGGGTCCCATTATGGAAATGATTATCGGGAGTGCAAAAAATGCACTGGACCTGGGAGCTGGTATTAGTATCTACCTCATTATTGCTGTTGTTTTTTTCTGGATTGCTAACTGGCTAATTGTGAAAAAGGGAATTTCCGGCGGTATTGAAAGGATTGCCAGTGTTTTTACTCCGCTATTGATTATTATAATGATTATTTTCATGATTAATGGTATTCGTCTGCCTGGCTCTGCCATAGGGCTAGAAGCATTCAAACCTAATTTCTCTAAGATATTGGAGCCCGGTATATGGGTTTCGGCTTATGCGCAAGTTTTTTTCTCTACCACCCTTGCTGTAGGTGTTATGATTGCTTATGGTTCATACTTGAAAAAAAGCCGATGTTGTAAAGAGCGCCTGTATTACTGTTTTAGCAAATGCCAGCTTTGATCTGATCGCCGGAGTATTGGTATTCTCTATGCTGGGTTATCTCGTAGCAAGCATTGGTATAGAGTTCACTTCTTTCGGTACAGGAGCGGGAGTCGCCTTCATCGCATTTCCTATTGCGATCTCAACATTGTCAGGTAATGTATTTATTCAACAGCATTTAGGATTCGCTATATCTTCAATCGGGACAATTCCCCTAACCTCTAAACGGTCTGGATACACCCACAGCTTCACCTGTAACCTGTCAAGCAGTTCTTCCCAGGTTACTACTCTCTGTGG
>DUQP01000036.1 GCA_012837735.1 Bacillota bacterium | reverse complement strand
CTATGCCTATCGTGATCCTCGATCACTTGGCCCCTCATATTGCTGACCTTTTCAACCTCAGCCAAATACCTTGGGACCACTCACCGCGTAATATCAAGAAATTGAACGAAACTCTGGCCTATTACAAAGGATTAAAAAAGACGGCCCGTGAGGGCCGATCAGGAAAAAAATTAGTGCTTATTTCTAGCGTTTGGCGCGCATAGTGATTACGTGTTCCTGCAGCGGTAGGTGTCTGGCGGTCAAAATGGCTAAAACCGCCGGGATGGCGACATGGAACCAGGTGGTACCAGGGAGGATGTCGACAAACAAAAAATACAGCGAACAAAGGGCCAGGGAAAGTTGGGCAATCAAGGCGACTGGAACCATCACGGTGTTTTTCTCGGGTCGGCGGAAGGCTTCCCAGCACCCGTAAGCGAGGGCCAGGTTGAGACCGCCGAGCATTTTGGCCGCATAGGGATCCAGCACCTCGATCTGCCCGAGGAGACCGAGGATGGTGGAACTATAAATTAATAATGGTAAGCCAAAAATCACCAGGCTGGAAAAGGAGACGAGCAGCATCGTTCCCCGCATTCCGCGCAAATATATCACCTCCTCCCCGGGCCTGGGGCAGGCAAATATCAATAAAGGGTATGCCCCCAAACATAGGGACAGACTTAAAGGGAATATTTCCCAATAAGAAGAAATGTCACTAGGGGGGTGGGACGGTGCCGGGGGAAGATGCTTTGTGGGCGGGTCTAACACGGTTGCCGGGGATCGGGCCGCGTCGTTTATCGGACCTGTTGAATGCCTGCGGGGGGCCGGAGGGTGTGTGGCGGGCCAGGGCGGCCGAATTGCAGGCTGTGCCAGGAATCAGCCCCGAACTGGCTGAGAGGATTGTGGCTGCGCGGCAAAGAACCGATTTGACAACTGAATCGCGGACACTGCAAAGGCTGGGAGTGAAAGTGCTTGTGCGAGGGCGTTTCCCCTATCCGCCGGTCCTGGCCAGTATTCCTGCTGCCCCACCGGTATTGTTTTGGCGTGGAGAGTTGGCGCCGGGCAGCGGTCTGGCGGTGGCGGTGGTCGGCGCCAGGCGCTGTACGGAGGCCGGCAGACGTTTGGCAACCTGTCTGGCGGCGGATTTGGCACAAACGGGAATACTGGTAGTGAGCGGTCTTGCTTGCGGGATCGATGCCGCCGCCCACAGAGGGTGTTTGGCCGCCGGCGGCCATACGATCGCGGTGTTGGGTTGTGGGGTTGATTATATTTACCCGCCGGCGCATTCAGCATTGGCTGGGCAGGTCATGGTCAAAGGAGCCCTGATGAGCGAGTATCCGCCCGGTGTCCGGCCGGCTCGGTGGCATTTCCCGGCCCGCAACCGGCTCATCAGCGGCTTGGCGGTAGCAGTGGTTGTGGTGGAGGCGGGCGAGGACAGTGGAGCGCTGATCACGGCCAGGCTGGCTGGTGAACAGGGCCGCCAAGTGTGTGCTTACCCGGGGCGCGTGGGCGATCGAATGAGCGCCGGTTGCCTTGCTTTGATTAAGGATGGAGCACATTTGGTTTGTAATGCGCAAGACGTTTTGGACATTTTGCGCCTGACAGGCTCCGCTTGATTTTTCTGCAGGCACGGTTTAAAATTGAACGCGAAATTCGGTAATTTTGGTCAATTGGGCCAGTAAGGGGGAATCCACGGTTGGCAAAACCCCTTTTGATCGTTGAATCGCCCGCTAAGGCGCGCACAATAGAAAAATTTTTAGGCCGGCGTTTCCAGGTGAAAGCCTCGCTGGGACATGTGCGTGATTTGCCTAAAAGCCAGCTCGGCGTGAATGTGGACAACCATTTTGAACCGAAATATATCACGATCCGCGGCAAGGGCAATGTGATTAAGGAGCTACGCAAGGCAGCCAAGGATAGCCCGCGCGTCCTGCTAGCCACCGACCCGGACCGGGAGGGGGAAGCCATTTCGTGGCATTTGGCCCATATCCTGGACTTGCCCGACGACAGCCCTTGCCGGATAGAGTTCCGCGAGATCACAAAAGAAGCGGTGAATAAAGCCTTGCAGGATCCCCGCCCCATCGATAACCGGTTAGTGGATGCGCAACAGGCGCGACGGGTGCTGGACCGCCTGGTGGGCTATAAGCTCAGTCCGCTCCTGTGGCGGAAAGTGCGCAAAGGATTGAGTGCTGGCAGGGTTCAGTCTGTGGCGCTACGGTTGATTTGCGATCGGGAAGAGGAGATTGCTGCCTTTGAGCCGCAAGAATACTGGACTTTGGACGTTGTTCTGCACCCGGACGGTTTGGGTGCAGAAGATATCTTTTCGGCCTCATTCTACGGGAGGGCCGGCGAAGGCAAACAGGAGATTGCCAACCAGGACGAAGTAGAAGAAATAATGGCCGCCTTGCAAGGGTCATCGTTTAGCGTGTCTACCGTGACACGGCGGGAGCGCCGTCGGCATCCGGCGCCGCCATTTACCACCAGCAGTCTACAGCAAGAGGCCGCTCGCAAGTTAAACTTTTCTGCGCGCCGGACGATGGTGGTGGCGCAACAATTATACGAGGGCCTCGACCTGGGCAAGGAGGGTACGGTGGGCCTAATCACCTATATTCGGACTGATTCCACCAGGATTGCCGATACTGCCCGGGCGGAAGTGATAGAGCATGTTAAAGAGCGTTTTGGCCCGCAGTACGTTGGCAAGGGGAGTCGTGGGCGAACTGTGCGGGGGGCCCAGGAGGCCCATGAGGCGATCCGGCCTACCTCCGTCCGGCGTACCCCGGAACAATTGAAAAATTTTTTGAGCCGCGATCAGTTGCGCCTGTATAAGCTGATTTGGCAGCGGCTGGTGGCCAGCCAGATGGCGGACGTGGTACTAGATACCGTATCGGTGGATATCTCAGCCGGCCCATATATTCTGCGGGCCAACGGGCAAAAGGTGAAATTCCCCGGTTTCACGGTTCTTTATCAGGAAGGGAAGGACGAGGAGGATGACGATCAGGGTGATCGCCGCTTGCCGGACCTTGTCGCGGGGCAGGCCCTGGAGCCCTTGGAGATGAATCCAAAACAGCACTTCACCCAGCCACCGCCCCGCTTTAGTGAGGCCATGCTGGTGAAAACACTGGAAGAAAAGGGGATCGGCCGACCTTCCACCTATGCCCCGATTATTGAAACACTCCTCCAGCGCGGTTATGTGGTGAAAGAAGACAACCGTTTCCACCCCACCGAACTGGGTAAAGTGGTACTGGAATTACTGGTCGAGCATTTCCCCCAGATCGTAAATGTGAACTTTACCGCCCGCATCGAAGGTGAACTGGATCGGGTGGAAGAGGGAGAAGCGGATTGGCGCGAGATCGTGCAGGATTTCTACCGGGGCTTTGCTCTGGAGCTGGAACGGGCGGAAAAGGAAATCGGCAAGATAGCGCTGCCCGAGGAAGAGGCTGCTATCCCCTGCGAAAAATGTGGCCGCATGATGGTCATCAAGCATGGTCGCTACGGGAAGTTTCTTGCTTGTCCCGGGTTCCCCGCCTGTCGCAATACCAAACGGATTCAGGAAACACTGGGGGTGAACTGCCCGGAATGCGGTGGCGAGATGGTGGTGCGCAAGACAAAGCGCGGCCGTCCCTTCTACGGCTGTGCCAATTACCCGGATTGCCGGTTTGTAGTCTGGAACAAGCCCTCCCGGAAAACGTGCCCGCAGTGCGGCGCTTTCATGACCGTGAAACGGCGCCGGGGGCAAACGAGTCTCTATCAATGTGCCCGGCCGGGTTGTGGTTTTTCTGGGAGTGGTGACGGTGCCGAATGAAGTTTTGCAGGTGATTGGCGGCGGGCTGGCGGACAGTGAGGCCGCTTGGCAGGCCGCTGAAAACGGCATATCGGTGCGCCTATTTGAGATGCGGCCCAAATATACTACCCCGGCGCACAGAACGGATCTGTTGGCGGAGTTGGTGTGCAGTAATTCCCTGCGGGCCGCCGGGTTGGAAAACGCGGTGGGATTGTTGAAAGAGGAGATGCGGCGCCTCGGCTCGCTGGTGATGGCTGCCGCAGACGAGACGCGTGTGGAAGCGGGCGGTGCCCTGGCGGTGGACAGAAACGCATTTGCCCGCCTGATCACGGAAAAAGTCCAGACTTATCCGCTGATTGCTGTCGTCAGAGAACGGGTGACTGAACTGCCGGCAGGTCCCACGATTGTGGCCAGCGGACCGTTGACTGCGGAACCTCTGGCTGCTGCCATCCAGAAAGCGCTTGGGCAAGCGCATCTTTTTTTTACGATGCCCTGGCCCCGATCATCACGGCCGATTCGATTGACCGGGATGTGGTATTTGCCGCTTCCCGTTACCAAAAAGGGAACGCTGCTTATTTGAATTGTCCACTTAATAAAGAGGAATACGAACGTTTTTGGTCAGCGCTGGTGGGCGCGGAACGCTTTCAGCGCCACCCGTTTGAGGAGGGGGCCAGCTTTTTTGAAAGTTGCCTGCCAGTAGAGGAATTGGCTCGCCGCGGCCCGGACACACTGCGGTTTGGACCCCTGCGGCCGGTTGGCCTTTATGACCCGTGCTCTCGTGGCAGGCCTTATGCGGTCGTTCAATTGCGGCCGAAAGATCGGGCCGGCCACCTTTATAATATGGTAGGTTTTCAGACTGGCTTGCGCCAAGCAGAACAAAGGCGGGTTTTTCGCCTGATACCAGGATTGGCCGCGGCGCATTTTGTGCGCTATGGCGCTATGCACCGGAACACGTTTTTGAACGCTCCCCGTACTATCTTTGCCACTCTGCAGGCGCGGGTGCGGGCGGATCTTTTTTTCGCCGGTCAGATAACGGGCGTCGAGGGCTATGTGGAATCGGCCGCGGCCGGTTTGGTAGCTGGACTGAATGCCGCCCGGTTAATACAGCGCCGGGAGTTGGTGCGGTTTCCGAAGACCATAGCCATTGGCGCCTTGCTAGCTCATTTGGAAGGGGCCGATCCCGATTGTTTTCAGCCCATGAACGTCAACTTCGGCTTACTGGAAAGTATGCCAGACGCTCCCCGCCGGCGCCGGGATCGCAACCGCGCCCTGGCCGAACGGGCCTTAGGGGAATTGCAAAGATTTGCAAATATTGCGAATCTATCTCTTGCTTCGACCGGAAGGGTATGGTAGCATAAGAATTGTCAGGAGGCACCGGGATGAAGGCGGAAGTGGAATCCTTTTTGAGCTACCTGCAAGTTGAAAAGGGCGCCTCACAACGGACACAGGATAGTTACTTGTCTGATTTGAGAGATTTTGGCCGTTTTTTACAGGAACAAGAGCATATTTGCGCTTGGTCCGCCGTGGAACGGGGTGTGCTTAGGCGTTATTTGGGGACTTTGCAAGCGAAACAGCTTGCACGCCGCAGTATCGCCCGCCGTTTGTCCGCATTGCGGACCTTTTTCCGTTTCTTGGAGCGGGAGGGATTAGTGGCAAAAAATCCTCTCCTGGGGATTGCCACCCCACGCTTGGAAAAACGCCTGCCCGTTTACCTGGAAGAGCCAGAAATCCGAGCTTTGATGGCGGCGCCGGACTGCAACACGCCGCTGGGGCTGCGCGACCGGGCCTTGTTCGAGACCATATACGCATGCGGGTTACGGGTGAGTGAGGCGGTAGCGCTGGATATGAAAGATATCCATTTCGGTGCCGGTTTAGTGCGGGTGTTCGGGAAGGGACGACAGGAACGCATCGTTCCCATTGGTTCCTTTGCGCAAAAAGCTTTGCAGGATTATTTCCAGCACGGGCGCCTGCTGTTGTTGCGAGAGGCTACTGATGCTGTATTTTTGAATTGTCGTGGCACCCGGCTGTCTGACCGGGGAGCGCGCCTGGTGGTGGATCGGTATTTAAAAAAAGCGGGGGTAAGTCCACATTCATTACGCCATTCCTTTGCGACTCACCTCTTGGAAGGCGGAGCCGACCTGCGGGCGGTGCAGGAGTTGCTAGGCCACAAAAAGATTTCTACCACCCAGATTTATACCCATGTGACGCGTGAACGTCTGCAGCAGGTTTATGCCAAGACGCACCCGCGGAATTGAGGCGGTGCCGATTGCATAGTAGTGGTACGTGACACAAGTTGGGCTTAAAGGGGGAAGTGACTTGCAGATGCATGGCACAACCATTGTGGCGGTGCTAACTGACAAGGGCGGGGCGATGGCGGGCGACGGGCAAGTCACGTTTGGCAATACAACCGTCATGAAGCATCGCGCTCGCAAGGTGCGGCGTTTATATCATGGCCGCGTGGTGGCTGGATTCGCCGGGTCGGTGGCAGATGCCTTCACTTTGTTTGAAAAGTTCGAAGCGCAGTTGGAAGCAGTACACGGCAATTTGCCGCGGGCGGCGGTGGAGTTAGCGAAGCAATGGCGAACGGATCGCGTCCTGCGCAAGCTGGAAGCCCTGCTGGTGGTAATGGATCGGCAGAACCTATTGATTATATCCGGCGGCGGCGAGGTAATTGAACCTGATGACAGTGTGACGGCAGTGGGTTCAGGCGGACCTTATGCCCTGGCGGCCGCGCGGGCGCTTCTGAAACATACTGACTTGCCCCCGGGTCAATTAGTCACTGAAGCGCTCCGAATCGCTGCTGGGATTTGCGTCTATACGAACGAAGAGATTACGGTGGAGGAATTACGGGATGAAGCGTGATTTGACACCGCGTGCCATAGTGGCGGAACTGGACCGGTATATCGTTGGGCAAGGGAAAGCGAAACGCGCTGTGGCGATTGCCTTGCGGAACCGCTACCGCCGGCAACGGGTGCCGGCTGAGTTCCGTGATGAGGTGATGCCGCGCAATATTTTGATGATCGGACCCACCGGCGTGGGCAAGACAGAGATAGCGCGCCGGCTGGCCAAGCTAGTGGATGCACCATTTGTGAAGGTGGAGGCAACAAAATTCACCGAAGTGGGGTATGTGGGCCGCGATGTCGAGACAATGGTCCGGGACTTGGTGGAGACAGCCGTGCGGATGGTTAAGGCAGAAAAAATGGCGGCTGTGGCCGATCGGGCGGCCTTCTTGACAGAAGACAGAATTGTTGATATTCTTGTACCGTTGCCCAGAAAAAACCAGCCCCGCAACCCGTTAGAGGCTTTGTTTGGAGCGGGTGTTGGTCGTGAACAACCGGCTGGCGATGATGAGTCCCAACGGCGTAAGATAGAGGAACAAAGACAGTGGGTGCGTCAGCGGTTGCGCAATGGTGAACTAGAAGATGAATTAATTGAGGTGGAGTTTGAGGACAACAGCCCCCCCATGCTTGAGGTGTTTACCGGGCAAGGTGTCGAGGAAATGGGAATCAATCTGCGCGATATGTTTGGCGGGATGTTTCCCGGTCGTCGCCGTAAACGCAGGGTGACAGTGAGTGAAGCGCGCGAAATCCTTAAGCAGGAAGAAGCTCAGAAATTGGTCGATATGGACTCTGTAATAGCGGAGGCGGTGCGTCGGGCTGAGCAGGATGGCATTATTTTTATTGATGAAATAGACAAAGTGGCCGCTCGCGGCGGAGGATACGGGCCGGATGTTTCGCGGGAGGGTGTGCAGCGCGATATCCTGCCAATTGTGGAGGGTTGCACAGTCAACACGAAGTATGGGGCGGTGAAAACGGATCACATTTTATTTATCGCCGCCGGCGCTTTCCACGTTTCCAAACCAGCGGATTTGATTCCGGAATTGCAGGGTCGGCTGCCGATCCGCGTTGAGCTGGAGTCCCTCGGGGTGCAAGAATTCCAGCGCATCCTTGTCGAGCCCCGTAATGCGCTCATCAAGCAGTATGAAGTCCTTTTAGCCGCGGATGGTATACAGGTTACTTTTACGGATGAAGCTATTGAGGAGATCGCCCACATGGCGGCGCGCGTTAACTCGGAAACGGAAGACATCGGTGCCCGTCGCCTGCATACGGTCTTGGAGAGACTACTGGAGGAATTGTCTTTTATGGCGCCTGACTTGGATTCCCAACGGGTAGAGATAGATAAAGCCTATGTTCAGGCGCGTCTGCAGGACATAGTAGGCGACCGCGATCTCAGCAGGTACATCCTCTGACCTAGCAAGTGATGAAGGAGCAGTTGCGCTCTTTTTGCAATCGTTGCTATCAGTTCTATGTTGAAAGATTGGGGTAGATGGGAAAGGGGAGTAGGGAAGTGAAGGAGCTGTTAGAAAAGACCCGTCGGTTGAATATACTCTTGCAGGGTACGGGTGGACAACCGGTCGCGTATGAGGACATGGCCCAGGTGCTCTCTGATCTTATGGAAGGCAATGTCTACATCATCGACCAGCGTGGTGGCATCCTTGGTTATGCCCTGCTCGAGGAATTCGAGTGCCCGGTGATGCTGGAAGAGGTGTTGCAGGCTGGCTTTTTCCCAGAGAGATATGCCAATTGGCTATTGCGGGTGCAGGAAAGCTCCCCCAACATTAGCCAGGAAGGCCTAACATGTGTGTTCAAAGAAGGCCACGAATGTCCGCTACCCTCCAAGGTGACCACGATCGTCCCGATTCTCGGGGGCGGAGAGCGGTTAGGGACTTTGATCCTGGCGCGTTATTCACGGCCTTTCGAAGAAGGGGAACTGATTCTGTCTGAATACGGTGCCACTGTGGTGGGAATGGAACTGCTCCGCAAACGCAGTGAAGAACGCGAAAAAGAGGCACGGGAAAAAAAGGCGGTTGAGATCGCCATCAACAGCCTCTCGTATTCTGAGTTGGAGGCGATCCTGGAGATCTTCCGCGAGTTGAATGATCAGCACCAAAGGGGCGAATCCGACGGTCGCTCGGGCATGTTGGTCGCTAGTCGGATCGCGGACAAGGTCCAGATCACTCGCTCAGTGATCGTAAATGCTCTGCGCAAATTTGAAGGCGCAGGGGTGTTAAAGGCCCGTTCCCTCGGTATGAAAGGAACCCATATTGAGGTTCTGAATGATCACCTCACGCGCGAGCTGCAAAAGCTGGATGATCGCGCTAGCCAAAGTTAAAAGTAGCGAAACCGCCTCCTGCGCCAGCAGGAGGTTTCTTTTTGCCCGGATTAATTTCCCTAGCCTGTGGCATAACTATTTTGGTAGATTGTAACAATAGCTGGGCAGGGAAAGGATGGGCGACATGAGGGGTTGGCGCACGCTATGCGGTGGCTTTTTGGCGGGCTTGCTGGTGACGGGGCTGGTGTGTGGAGGGGCGGCAGGATGGTTGGCGACCCGCGGTGTGGCGGTGGAGGTTAACAACGATTACTTGGTCGCGGGCTTAAAAGAGCGGATTGCCGACCGGGTGGGAGTCTGTTTGCCGGCGCTGCTGGATCAAGCCCGGCAGGCGGTGCCGGAACGGGTGAATGCTGAACTACAGAAAGAAGCGTTATCCATTCAAATCACGCTCGGAGCGACCCAAATCGAATTGCCGTCTGCTGCCATGGAGCAACTGCGCGGGGGGATGAAACAAGTGGTGCAGCGAGCTGTGAATGAGACTCTGGATGAATTAGCAGATCCCCGTTTGATTGAACAAATCGCCAATGAAGTGGAAATGGCGGTGCGGCAGGAGTTGGGTGGCTGCACATTAGACTGGCAGCCAGTGCCAGGTTTTTGGTCCGTTCCGGTTGTGGTGCGAACCGTCAATGAGGCCCATAATGATGGCCTGCGCTTAGTTATCGGCGCCGGCGGGCAGGATGGCTAGTGTTGTTTGGGAATCGCGGATGTGGTATAATTCCCAAGGGTATCGCAAAAATACACACGCCTTCCGAGCTTTTGCAGGGGTGCCGATTGGTTCTGCAGCGGGATGAGGAGGCGGTGGGAAAACCAAAGGAGGTAACACATGGCGGTAATCACAATGAAGCAGTTGTTGGAGGCAGGTGTCCATTTTGGTCACCAGACACGGCGCTGGAACCCGAAGATGAAGCCGTTCATCTTCACAGAACGCAATGGCATTTATATTATTGACCTGCAGCGTACGGTAAAGATGATCGAGGATGCCTACAATTTTGTGCGGGACCTGGCTTTCCGGGGCGGCACAATCATGTTCGTGGGAACGAAGAAACAAGCCCAGGCCACGATTGCCGAAGAGGCTAACCGATGTGGGATGTTCTATTGCAACCAGCGCTGGCTGGGGGGCATGCTGACAAACTTCTCCACCATCAAACGCCGTATCGAACGCCTGGAAAAACTGGAGCAAATGGAAGCAGAGGGCGTGTTTGAACAGCTACCCAAGAAAGAAGTAAGTCGGTTGTTGAATGAAAAACAGAAACTGAATAAATTCTTAGGTGGCATCAAAGGAATGAAAAAACTACCAGATGCCATTTTCGTGGTGGACCCGCGCAAAGAACGCATCGCGGTGACGGAAGCGCGTAAACTGGGAATTCCGATTGTGGCCATCGTTGATACCAATTGTGATCCGGATGAGGTGGATTACGTTATCCCGGGGAACGATGATGCCATTCGGGCGGTGCGGTTGTTAACTTCCAAGATAGCTGATGCCGTTTTGGAAGGGAAACAGGGGGTTCAGGTAGCCCAGTAGGCTAACCAGGACGATCTGGAGAACTTTCCAGCTCGTCCTTTCTCTATACTGTGAAAAGTTGAGGTGGATGATGAGCTATGGCAGAGATTTCAGCGGGTATGGTGAAAGAACTACGGGAAATGACCGGTGCCGGGATGATGGACTGCAAGAAAGCATTGGTGGCATGCGAGGGCGATATGGACAAGGCAGTCGTTTATTTACGCGAAAAAGGACTTGCGAAAGCCGCCAAGCGCTCTGAGCGCGAGGCCAGTGAAGGGGTCGTTGATTCCTATATCCATGGCGGCGGGCGGATCGGCGTGCTGATTGAGGTGAATTGCGAGACGGATTTTGTGGCCCGCAACGAGCAATTCCGCACTTTGGTCCACGAATTGGCCATGCAAGTGGCAGCCGCCAACCCGAGTTACGTGCGGCGGGAGGAAGTGCCGGCTGATGTGATTGCAAAAGAAGAACAGATCCTGTTGGCCCAGGCCGTCAATGAGGGTAAACCGGAGCATATCGCCGCCAAGATCGTGGCCGGTCGGATGGAGAAGTTTTTCCAGGAGAGCTGCCTAATGGAACAGCCCTTCTTCCGGGACCAGGACAAGACCGTACAGGATGTGGTCAATGACTATATCGCGCTGATCGGAGAAAACATCATGGTCAGGCGTTTTTGTCGGTTTGCAATTGGTGAATAGCCGCCCACTCCCTGGCAAGGTGAAAAGGAAAAAGTTTCCCAGCGGAGAAGAAAAATGTTGGACCCTGGAGGTTGTGCTATGACGCAGTCACATTTCCGGCGGGTAGTTTTGAAATTGAGCGGGGAAGCTTTAGCTGGCAGGCAAGGATATGGTATCGATCCAGCGGTCGTGGATTTGATCGCCCTCCAGATTAAAGAAGTGGTTGCGATGGGCATTGAATTGGCTGTAGTGGTCGGTGGGGGCAACATCTGGCGCGGCACCGCGGGCAGTGCGCAGGGAATGGATCGGGCCACGGCGGACTACATGGGGATGTTGGCCACAGTGATCAACTCCATGGCCCTGCAGGACGCTTTAGAGAAACACGGGGTGGACACGCGCGTGCAAACGGCGATTGAGATGAAGGAGATCGCCGAACCATATATCCGCCGACGCGCCATTCGCCATTTGGAAAAAGGCCGAGTTGTGATCTTCGCTGCCGGAACAGGCAACCCGTATTTTTCTACAGATACGACTGCTGCCTTACGAGCGGCTGAGATCGAGGCGGATGTGATGCTGAAGGCCACTAAAGAGGAGGGGGTTTATGATTCCGACCCCCGCAAAAATCCAGATGCGCGCAAGTTCGATGAGCTACAATACCTTGACTTGCTTAACAAAGGACTGCGGGTGATGGATTCCACTGCCACTTCTCTTTGTATGGACAATGACATACCGATCATTGTATTTGATCTGGGGGTTTACGGTAATATTCGCCGGGCTGTGATGGGTGAGAGTATCGGGACTTTTGTCAGGGGGGGAGGCCAAGCTAATGGTCGTGAAGGAGATTCTGAATGAGACCGGTGACAAAATGAAGCGCGCCTCGGAGGCGTTGCGGCGTGAGTTTGCCGGCTTGCGGGCCGGACGGGCCACGCCGGCTCTGTTGGAACGTATCATGGTTGACTATTATGGTGTGCAGACGCCAATCAATCAATTAGCGAACATATCCGTTCCCGAGCCGCGTTTGTTGGTTATCCAACCATGGGACAAAACCATCATGCCGAACATTGAAAAAGCGATTCTGAAATCCGATTTGGGTATCACACCGGCCAATGACGGTACTGTGATCAGGCTGGTTGTTCCCCAATTGACGGAGGAACGCAGGCAAGAGTTAGTGAAAAACGTACGCAAGAGCGCTGAAAATGGCCGGGTAGCGGTTCGGAATATCCGCCGGGAGGCGAACGAAAACATAAAGAAGCTGGAGAAAAAGGGTGAGATTTCGGAAGATGAAAGCCGTCGCACCCAGGATGAGGTGCAGAAGTTAACTGACGAGGCGATCCGCGAAGTGGACAGGATATTGGCTGCCAAGGAAAAAGAGATTCTCGAGGTGTAAATATGGATGTTGTCGGGTTATCCCTGGCGTTGGCTAAGCGGGAACTACGCCGTGCCGGGGTACCGGTGGCAGCGATTACAAAGATAACCCCGCCTGGAGGCGGGGAGGCAAGCGGGGAGCTGATGGTGGTCGCCCAACGGACAGACCAGCAAGGAGTTGTTTTGCTGGTCGCACACCGTCACTTCCACCACACAGGCGGCAGCCGGACCCCCTGAAAAACGGGGGTCTTTTGGTATAGGTGGTGTTTGAACGGGATGGCAACTATCGCTGAGATCAAGGAACAAGGTGCAATTCCACGCCACGTGGCAATCATTATGGATGGAAATGGGCGGTGGGCCCAGCAACGGCAGTTACCGCGCGTGGCCGGGCACAGAGCTGGTGTGGAGGCGGTACGGCGCGTGTTGGAGTGTGCCGGGGCCCTGGGAATAAAATACCTGACGCTTTATGCCTTTTCTACTGAGAATTGGAAAAGGCCGCAGGCGGAAGTGGACGCTTTAATGCGGTTACTGGTCGAAAAACTCACAGAAGAACTACCGGATCTGGTGGTTCGCGGGGTGCATTTGCGCATTTTGGGCAATATGGAGGACTTGCCTTGCGACGTGCAGGATGCGTTGCGCACAGCCCTGGCACAAACCGCGCACAATAGCCGTCTATACGTTAATATTGCCCTGAATTACGGTGGCCGCAGGGAGTTGGTGGATGCTTGCCAAAAACTTGCCAGGCAGGTGCAAAGGGGTGAGCTGGAGCCAGGGCAAATTGACGAAGAGCATGTGGAGCGAGAATTATACACAGCAAGTTTGCCAGATCCGGACTTGTTGATTCGACCGGGTGGGGAGTACCGGGTGAGCAATTTTTTGCTTTGGCAGATTGCCTATGCGGAATTATATATGACGCCGACGCTATGGCCGGATTTTGGTGAACAAGACCTGATTGCGGCGGTGGCTGCTTTTCAAAAACGTGATCGCCGCTTCGGCGGACTGAAAGGGCGGAGCTGACATGTTGCGGCAGCGAGTCGTGAGCGCCCTGATTGGGATTCCGATTTTCCTTTTTCTATTATACGTGGGCGGCTGGCCCCTGCGGATTTTGATTGCTTTGATCGCCCTGTTTGCTGCTTGGGAGTATGTGTCCATATTGCGAGGCCGTGACCATGCCCCTGATCTTGTGGTTGTGACTGGGGGAGCCCTAATTTGCGTTTTGGCTGGCAACGACTGGTGGGGTCTGATGCTGACATTGGCGGTGATTATTGCCGGAATGCAGCAGGTTGGCGCCGGCCGGACATATAATCTAGTTGATTGGGGTCTGACGGTTTTTGGGGTTGCTTACGTGGGCTTTTTGCTAGCTCACTTAGTGGCCGTGCGGGACTTGCCGCAAGGACGGGAGCTGGCTTTTCTAGTCGTGCTGGCTGTTTGGGCGTCTGACACGGCAGCATATTTTTTGGGGCTGCGGTTTGGGCATCGGCGACTGGCGCCTGCCATCAGCCCTAAAAAATCCGTCGAAGGAGCAGTGGCTGGCCTCATCGCTGCTGCCTTGATCGCCGCTGTGATCATGCCGGAGTTGGGCTACAGCCCTTGGTACGGGGGATGCTTGGGACTGTTAATCTCCATTGCCGCTCAAGCCGGGGATTTGGTGGAATCGGGGTTGAAACGGTACTGTGGTGTGAAGGACTCGGGCAACATAATTCCGGGTCATGGAGGCTTCTTGGATCGCTTTGATGCGCTCTTGTTTGCCGGACCGTTTGTATACTATTTCGCGGTGCTCATGATGGGTTAAGGGGGTGATGGAAATATGCGCCAATTTTTCGTTTCGCTCCTTAGCCTGACCGTATTTTTGCTATTATTTGTCTGGTTTGTGTTATATGCGATCCCTTATGTGCTGCCGTTCTTGATTGCGGTGCCATTGGCTGCCTTAATCCGCCCCATAGCCAAGTTCTTGCGTGACCGTTTTCGCCTTCCGCGCAGTTGGGCGGCTGGGGGCAGCCTGATAATCGTTTTGGGAGTGGCTGCCTGCGGGGTGATCTTGGTGGTAGCGCGGTTGGTGGGGGAGGCCGCTTCGCTTTACAGCTCCATTCCCATGTATTACCGCCTGCTGGTGGATCAAACAGTCCATTGGCTTGATTCTTTCGGCACGTTTGCCAACACCAGCCTGGAGTTTTTGCCGCCCTCTCTGGCGGAAAGCTTGTACAGCCAGCTGTCTGATTTGTATGGTAACTTGAGAAACATGCTGAGCACTACTCTGGAATGGGTGGTGGCTTTGCCGAGCGTGGTCGGCAATATCATGTTGACGCTGGCGGTGGCCTGTTTGACAGCTTTTTTCCTCGTGCGCGACCAAGAGATGCTGTCCTCGTTTGCCCTGTCTTTGTTGCCAGACCAATGGGAGGACGCGGCATGGCACCTGCAAAGAGAGGTATTGGGTGGCGCAATTGGATTTCTGAAAGCACAATTGATCATCGTTCTGATCACGACTGTCTTGACGTCTCTGGGCTTGTGGATAATGGGAGCAGATTACGCTCTCATTCTGGGGATTTGCGCCGGGGTGTTGGATTTGGTGCCTTTCCTTGGCCCGACAGCCATATTGGCACCATGGGCTTGCTTTATGCTTATGCAAGGAAATTTGGCTTTTGGTATCCAGTTGCTGGCATTACTGGGGGTCTTGACTTTGGTGCGCCAAATCGTGGAGCCGAAAATTGTCGGGGACAGACTTGGAGTGCACCCGCTGGCCATTTTGCTATCCATGTATATCGCAGTGCGGGTATTTGGGGTGGTCGGATTTGTTGTTGGCCCGTTGGGAGCCGTGATGGTGAAGGCTTTGGCTGAGGCGGGTGCCTTCCCGGTATTGGGAGGGCCAAACCACAGCCATAGGGGGTAGATTATCCTGCGAAGGTTGAGTGTCTTAGGGGCTACCGGTTCAATTGGGACCCAAACCCTTGATATAGTAAGGCGGTTGCCGGAGCGGTTCCGGGTCGTGGCTGTCAGCGCCAACCGTGATGTGCGCACGGTGGTGTCCCAGGCGCGGGAGTTTCGTCCCCAGTTGGTGGCCTTAGCGGACGAAGCGGCGGCTGCCGCCTGTCGGCAGGAACTTGCTGGTACCGGCATTCAGGTCTTGGCTGGTGAGGAAGGTTTGGTGGCAGTGGCCACTATGCCGGAAGCGGATGTTTTGGTGGGGGCGGTCGTGGGGATGGCCGGTCTCGTGCCAATCCTGGCGGGCGCAAAGGCCGGCAAGGTGATTGCACTGGCGAACAAAGAAAGCCTGGTGGTTGGCGGCCAGCTGCTGATGGATACGGCCTGCGCAAACGGTGCCGTGATTCTGCCGGTAGACAGTGAACACAGTGCCATTTTGCAATGCCTGGCCGGGGAAAACCGCCCCTACCTGCGCCGCTTGATTTTGACTGCCTCTGGTGGCCCGTTTTGGGGTAAACGCCGTTCCCAGTTGCGGGGAGTAACCCGGCGGGAGGCCCTGCGGCATCCGCGCTGGCAGATGGGAGCCAAGATCAGCGTTGATTCTGCCACCATGATGAATAAGGGTTTGGAAGTGCTGGAGGCCCATTGGCTGTTTGGTGCCGCGCTTGACGCTATAGATGTGGTTGTGCATCCGCAAAGCATTGTACATTCCCTGGTGGAATTCCAAGACGGGTCGATCGTGGCCCAATTGGGACCGACTGACATGCGCCATCCTATTCTCTATGCCCTCACATATCCGGAACGGGTGGCCGCCGGGTTGCCGGGCTTGGATTTGCTGCAGGTGGGTCAGTTGCAGTTTATGGCACCGGATGACGAGACATTTCCCTGTTTGACATTGGCCCGGGAAGCCGGCCGTCGCGGTGGCACCGCCCCAGCGGCCCTGAATGCTGCCAACGAGGTGGCGGTGGCTGCTTTTTTGCAAGACCGGATCGAGTTTTTAGCGATCCCCGAAATAGTGGCGCAGGTATTGGAACGCCATAACGAGCGACCTGCTGATGATCTGCCTGCGGTGTTAGCGGCCGATCAAGAAGGACGCCGGCTAGCCCAGCAGCTCATTGACCATTGGGAAGGGGGCGCATCGTGAACGTTGTCATTGCCATATTGATTTTTGCCTCCCTCATCATAGTGCACGAATTTGGTCACTTTGTCGCTGCCAAGCGAGTCGGCATCCAGGTGGATGAGTTTGCCATCGGGATTGGGCCAGTCCTGTTCGATGTGCAGCGGGGGGAGACCACCTATAGCTGGCGGCTATTCCCGGTGCTGGGGTTTGTCCGGATGGCGGGTACAGATCTGGAGGATGAGGCGCTGCCGGGACGCGGTTTCAGAGACAAGACGGTTTGGCAGCGGAAGGCAGTAATTGCGGCCGGACCGGCCATGAATTACCTGATGGCCGTCCTGGCTTTCACTGTCCTGTTCGCTTGGGTCGGCATTCCGGTAGCGGATCCCGCCAGTACAGTAATTGGTGAAACGTTGCCGAACTATCCGGCCCAGCAAGCGGGACTACGCGCTGGCGACCGCATCATCTTTGTGGCTGGGGAACCGGTCCATAGCTGGAACGAAATGGTGGCGGCGTTTGATCAATATGCTGGGCAAGAGATCAACGTTGTGGTGGAACGAGATGGGGCAGAGCTGTCTGTTACCCTGGTGCCCACAAATAATCCTGACACCGGTAGCGGTGGATTCATCGGCGTGCGACCGGAGATCACCAGTGAAAAATATGGGTTTTGGAAAGGCCTGGGATTAGGCATGGGCCGCACGCTGGGCATGACTGTGGCGTGGTTTGAGGGGATGGCGATGGTCGTGACGCGGCAGTTGGAAGCGGATTTGACCGGCCCGGTTGGGATAGCGAGCATGCTCAGTCGCGCCGTTACATTGGGCCCAGGCTATCTGTTGCATTTAACCGGTGCTTTGAACGCCGTGATCGCGATCATAAATTTTTTGCCCCTGCCTGCCCTGGACGGCAGCCGGTTGGCCTTTTTGGCCCTGGAAGCGGTGCGGGGCCGACCGGTTGATCCCCAACGGGAAGGCATAATTCATTTCGTGGGCTTGATGACGCTTTTGTTCCTGAGCCTGATCGTTTTATATTGGGATATCCTGCGATTGGGTCTGTAAGGGAGGGATGGCGGTGCGGCGAGCGAGAAAGCGGACGCGTCCCGTAACGGTGGGGCCGGTACAAATCGGGGGCGATGCCCCGCCAGTGGTACAAGCTATGACCAAGACCGATACCAGGGACGTTGCTGCCACCCTGGCTCAGATCGACGCCCTGGCCGAAGCGGGTAGCAAATTAGTGCGTGTGGCCGTACCCGATGAAAGGGCGGCAGCAGCCCTGGCAGAAATTGCCGCCTCATCGCCTTTACCGGTGGTGGCCGATATCCATTTCAATTATCGCTTGGCTTTGCAGGCCTTGCAGGCCGGGGTCGCCAAATTGCGGCTTAATCCTGGTAACATCGGCGACCCGCAGCGGGTGCGTGCCGTCGTGCAGGAGGCCGTGGCCCGGTCGGTGCCGATTCGGGTCGGTGTGAATGCCGGGTCTCTGGATCCTGTCTGGCGAAAAAAATACGGCGGGGTGACAGCCGCCGCTTTAGTGGCCAGCGCCCTTAGTCAAGTGCGGATCCTAGAGAAAGAAGGGTGTTGCCAGATCGTCATATCTATCAAAGCATCCGATGTCCCGCTCACAGTGCAGGCGTACCGGATGCTGGCTGAAAAAACGGACTATCCACTCCATATCGGCATCACAGAAGCCGGAACGGAGTTGCGGGGCGCCGTCTTTTCGGCCGTTGGCCTAGGAGTTTTGTTGGCGGAGGGGATCGGCGACACTTTGCGCGTATCCCTAACAGCGGATCCCGTGAGTGAAGTGCGGGTGGCCTACGACATTTTGGCCGCGACAGGCTGGGGTCATTTTGGCCCCCGGGTGGTTTCCTGCCCCACCTGTGGCCGCTGCACGCTGGATATGCGGACAGTGGCCCTGGAAGTGGAACGGCGTCTGCAGGGACTGGCGGAACCTCTGGTGGTAGCCGTGATGGGATGTGTGGTAAATGGACCCGGTGAGGCCCGGGCGGCGGACGTGGGATTGGCCGGCGGGAAGGATGCGGCCTTGATATTTCGCTCTGGCGAGATTATCAGGCGGGTGCCACCCCATGAAATGGTGGATGCCTTGCTGGCGGAAATTGAGGCTTTGGTGGCAGCCCGCCGCAAAGAGCAATAGTAGGGGGAGAGAGCGGAAGATGGGGAAGAACCAAAACGAATTCGTAAAGGAAATCACACCGCAGGGAGAAGATTTCTCCCAATGGTATACCGATGTAATCAAGAAAGCCGACATGGTAGATTACGCCCCAGTGAAAGGCTGCATGGTGATCAAGCCGTACGGTTATCGGATCTGGGAACTGATTCAGGCGGCTTTTGACAAACGATTCAAAGAAACGGGTCATCAAAACGCCTACTTTCCCATTTTTATCCCGGAAAGTTTTTTCTGCAAGGAAGCAGAGCACGTGGAAGGTTTTGCTCCCGAGGTGGCCTGGGTAACTCATGGCGGCGGGGAAGGATTACCGGAGAGATTGGCGGTACGGCCCACCTCCGAGACGATGGTCTGTGCCATGTATGCCAAATGGATCCAATCATGGCGGGATTTGCCTGTTTTAATTAATCAGTGGTGCAATGTGGTGCGCTGGGAAAAAGCTACCCGACCGTTCTTGCGCACCACAGAGTTCCTGTGGCAAGAGGGGCATACGGCCCATGCCACGGCGGAAGAAGCGGAAGAAGAGACCCGGCGCATGCTGGATGTGTATGCCGAATGCGTGGAGGGCACACTGGCCATTCCGGTCCTGAGGGGTCAAAAAACGGAGCGGGAGAAGTTCGCCGGTGCCGTGCGGACGTATTGCATTGAGGCTTTGATGAGGGACGGCCGCGCGCTGCAAGCCGGTACCTCGCACAACCTTGGGCAGCATTTTGCCAAAGTATTCAACATCACCTATTTGGACAAAAATGATCAGCTACAGTATGTTTGGCAGACGTCTTGGGGTGTGTCAACCCGGCTCATCGGTGCTTTAATCATGGTGCACGGCGATGACCGCGGTTTGGTACTGCCGCCGAAAGTGGCCCCGTTGCAGGTCGTGATTGTGCCGATCGGGCCGGCCGGCAAGCGGGAAGCGGTGCTGGCCCGAGCGCGGCAGTTGCACCAGGAATTGCAAGCTATTTGCCGGGTACACCTTGATGATCGGGAGGAATATACGCCCGGTTGGAAGTTTAATGACTGGGAGATGCGGGGAGTACCGTTGCGGCTGGAGATTGGTCCGCGTGATATGGAGAAAAACCAAGTGCTGCTGGTACGGCGTGATAGTGGCGAAAAATGTGCCGTTGCGCAGGATGATTTGGCAAAAACGGTGCAGGATTTCTTGGCAGAAATCCAATTGTTGCTGTTTGAGCGCGCCCGCCGGTTCCGGGAGGACAATACTCATCAAGTGGCGGACAAAGAAGAATTTGACCGCGTGATGGAGAACGAACGTGGGTTCATCTTGGCCGCCCATTGCGGTGAGGACAGCTGTGAACTACACATTAAGGAACAAACAGGAGCGACAATCCGCTGCCTGCCTTTCACGGCCGAGCCGGTGTCCGGACGGTGCGTTTATTGCGATCGGCCTGCCCAACAGTGGGCCTATTTCGCCAGAGCTTACTAACCTGGCAGGGAATGGCGGTCCGAACCTCGAAATGGGGAATTGGATAGCGGTCATAAGGCGGAGGGGTCCGAATGGGTGTAGCTGCGGTAATTCCGGCTTATAATGAAGAAAAGACGGTGGCTGACGTAGTGCGGGTGGTCGTGGCTTCCCCGTTGGTAAATCGGGTCTTGGTGGTCAGTGATGGTTCGGTGGATAATACCGCTACCATGGCGCGGGCTGCTGGGGCGGAAGTGATCGAACTGCCCGAAAATCGGGGCAAGGGTGCGGCGCTCAAGGTGGGGATCGACAGCAGTACTGAGGAGATTTTGTTGTTTCTCGATGCTGATTTGATCGGTTTAACCGAGACCCACGTCAGTGCCCTTTTGGAACCGGTGCTGAATGGATCGGCGCAGATGTCGATCGGCATTTTTACGCAAGGGCGCATCGCCACCGACCTGGCCCAGGCAGTCGCCCCTTATCTTTCCGGACAACGGGCCGTTCGGCGCACGTTGCTGGAAAACATTTCTGATCTGGAGATGACGCGCTTTGGCGTGGAAGTAGCACTCACGCAATATTCACGCAAATTCGGAGTGCGGTCTGCTGAAGTGGTTTTGCCCGACTTAACTCATCACATGAAAGAAGAAAAGCTTGGCGTGTGGAAGGGCTTGACGGCTCGTTTCAAGATGTATTGGGAAATCGCGGCCTATTTGACGGAGGAGCTGGTCAACCCACCACGACAAGGAAGGGGTTAGGGTGGAGGCATACCTGGAAACCGGCAGCAGGTTGTTGATGGCCGCTGTGTTGGGGGGCTTAATCGGCTTGGAGCGAGAAAGCATGAATCGCCCCGCCGGTTTGCGTACCCACTTGCTCGTTTGCACTGGTGCTGCTTTGATAATGATGGTTTCTTTGAACGTTTATGGTCTATATAAAGGGGAGACAAACGCCGACCCGGCCCGCATCGCTGCCCAGGTGGTGAGTGGGATTGGCTTTTTGGGTGCCGGTACCATCCTGCGGGAGGGCATTACTGTGCGTGGTTTGACCACCGCTGCCAGTTTGTGGGTGGTGGCCGGCGTAGGGTTGGCGGTGGGAGCGGGTTTCTTCCTGGAAGCGGTCATGACCGCCACCATTGTCCTTTTGGCCCTGGTTTTTTTGGGCAAGGTGGACAGGCTGCTTTTGGCCCGCCGGCGGGTGCGGCGTTTGACGGTCACGGCGCGGGACGAACCCGGGTTGTTAGGACAGCTCGGATCTGCGTTGGGAACACAATCAGTCAACATTGTCGATGTGCATATCCAACAGTTGGACAAGAACCTGGTGTTGATTCATTTCGATGTTCAGTACCCGATCAATTTGCCGCCGGAGCGCCTGGCAGAAACCCTGTATAATGTGCCCGGGGTATTGGAGATTAAGCGCGGTTGAAGGTTATGTCAACTTTACCACACCTTGCTATCCCCTCCGGGGCATGGTATAATGGACGAGATGAATCGCGCCAACGTTGTCGCTTGAGAGTGGGTTGAGCCCACTCTTTCCTGTTATTCGACCGAAAATGGCAGTGCGCGAAAGGAGCGAGAGGTTTGACACAGGCAGGTTGGCTTGGCCAGGTGGAGCAGATGGCGCAGGAGTTGGCTGGTTCCCTGGGTCTGGGCGTTGTAGAGGTTGAATTTGTGCGCGAGGGCAGGCGGTGCATCCTGCGCGTTTTCCTGGAGAGCGAGCGAGGCATTACCCTGGATGATTGCCAAAAGGTCAGCGAACGATTCAGCGCCCGGTTGGATGAAATTGATATCGTACCTGGCAATTATTATTTGGAGGTTTCTTCACCTGGTTTGGACCGGCCGCTGAAAAAAGAAGCGGACTTTGTAAAGTTTGCCGGCCGACGTGTGCATGTGAAGTTGTTTGCGCCGCAGATGGGAAGGCGCCAGCTGGAAGGGGAACTGCTGGGGCTGGTGGGTGGTCGTGTCGGGGTGCGGCTGGACAACGGGAGCGAAGAATGGTTAGCACTTGATGGCATTGCCCGGGCCCGTTTGGTGCCGGAGATAGATTTTGGGGGACGGTAAGGGGGGAGCTGGCATGAATTCCGAGTTTCTCGGTGCTCTGGAACAAATTGCAGAAGAAAAGGGCATCGAAAAAGAAGTGCTGCTGGAGACAATTGAGGCGGCTCTCATTTCCGCCTACCGGCGCAACTTCGGCTCGTCTCAAAATGTAGCCGTGACGATCGACCGTGAAAACGGCGGGATCAAGGTCTTTAAGCGGCGTGAAGTAGTGGCGGAATTGGAAGCAGGCCGGGAGCAAGAGCAAGTCGTTTTGAATGAGGCGCGCCGGCTTAACCCGAACTACCAGGTGGGAGATTTCGTTGAGGAAGAAGTCACACCGCGGGAATTCGGCCGCATTGCTGCCCAGACCGCCAAGCAGGTGGTGGTGCAGCGCATTCGGGAGGCGGAACGGGGTGTGATTTTCGAGGAATTCTACAGCCGTGAAGGAGATATCGTCACTGGTGTGGTGAATCGTGCCGACGGCCGTAATGTCTACCTGGAATTAGGGCGGGCGGAGGCGATCTTGCCCCCGTTGGAACAAATGCCGGGTGAAGTCTACCGGCAGGGTGAGCGCCTGAAAGCGTATATCGTAGAGGTGCGGCGCACCACCAAAGGACCACAAATCCTGGTTTCCCGCACTCACCCCGGCTTATTAAAACGATTGTTCGAGTTGGAAGTGCCCGAGATCCACGACGGATTGGTGGAGATTCGCGGGATCGCCCGGGAGGCGGGCTTCCGTTCCAAAATTGCCGTGCACACCAGTGATGAGAATATAGATCCGGTAGGGGCTTGTGTGGGGCAAAAGGGTTTGCGCGTGCAGGCAATTGTGCGCGAATTGCGGGGCGAAAAGATCGATATCGTGCGTTGGGATCCTAGACCCGCGCAATACATTGCCAACGCCCTCAGTCCGGCCAAGGTGATCAGTGTGACGGTCGATGAGGAGGCGAAGATCGGGCAGGTAGTAGTGCCGGATTATCAACTATCACTGGCGATTGGCAAAGAGGGACAAAACGCCCGCTTGGCAGCGAAACTGACCGGATGGAAGGTGGACATCAGGAGCGAAAGCCAACTGTTGGAGGGGAACGATGATTCCTGACCGGCAGAATTAACGCAGATGGATACTGAGGGTATCACTCAGGATGAGGAGGTTTAACCTTGGTGAGGGTGCGCAGAGTACCGCAGCGGACTTGTATCGGTTGTCGTCAAGTGCGGCAGAAGCGGGAACTGGTACGGATCGTCCGCACTCCGGAGGGTGAGGTAGTGGTGGACCTGACGGGCAAGAAAGCTGGCCGGGGTGCCTATATCTGCTCTGCCCCGGCTTGCCTGGAGGCCGCCCTGCGGGCCAAGCAGCTGGAAAGAGCGTTAAATACCAGCATCAGTCCGGAAAAGATATCCGCTTTGCGCCAGGAGTTGGGGAACATTGTTTGAGAAAGTGGCATCCTTGCTCGGTTTGGCCAGGAGAGCAGGTCAGGTGGTGGCGGGCAGCGCCGCTGGCCGCGAAGCCCTGGCGCAAGGAAAGGCCCACCTGGTAATCGTGGCTGAGGATGCCGGTCGCAGCACGCGCGCTGATTTTCTGACTGAGGGGCAGCGGAAGGGTGTGCCGGTAAAGTTTTTCAGCACGAAGGGAAAATTGGGAGCAGCTTTGGGGACCGATCCGAAGGCTGTAGTTGTAATCAAAGATGCAGGTTTTGCGCAAGAGATCGAAAAGATCCTGTCCGGAAAAGGAGAAGTGGGGGCCGATCAGATGGGGGTGTAAGATTGAGTAAAAAACGAGTGTATGAAATAAGTAAAGAGCTGAAGGTTAGTAGCCGGGAGGTAGTCTGGGGCCTGGAACAGATCGGCGTGCACGTAAAGAACCACATGAGTTCCGTCACAGAGACCGAGGCTGCCCAGGTGGTTGAATTTCTCCAGAATCTTGGCAAAAAGGAACCCAAAGTACCTGACATGCCAAACGCAACTGAAGAGCGGTCTGCACAAAGTCCACCTAAAGAAGTGGAAAAAGCAGGAGTTGTGCAAAAGAAGCCCGGTGGCGACCGCAAGGCCAAACCCGGAACTCTCCCACGTCCGCGCCCCAACCGGCGCAAGAGCAAACGAAAAAGAACCAGGGAGGTAGCCGAGCAATCCTCCGAGCGGACGGCCCGGGTGCCAGAGGGGCCGGTGGTAATCGAAGGTGCCATGACCGTGCGAGAACTGGCGGAACGGCTGAATTTGCCGCCGAACGAAATCATCAGGCGCATGATGGGTTTGGGGATCATGGTGGCTATCAATGAACGGGTGGATGGCCATACGGCGGCCTCGTTGGCCAAGGAACTGGGCTACCAGGTGGAAGAACGTCTGCCGGAGGAACCGGATGATCCGTTTGCGCTCCCGGAGGAAGAAGACGATCCAGTGCGGCTGAAGCCCAGATCACCGGTTGTGACCGTGATGGGACATGTGGACCATGGCAAGACATCGTTGCTGGATGCGATTCGCAAGAGCAAGGTGGCCCAGGGGGAAGCGGGTGGAATCACACAACATATTGGTGCCTCGGTAGTAGAAGTGGATAATCGCCGGGTAGTTTTCTTAGATACCCCCGGCCACGAAGCATTTACATCGTTACGCGCGCGCGGTGCGCAGGTCACCGATATCGTGATTTTAGTGGTGGCGGCGGACGACGGAGTGATGCCCCAAACCGTAGAGGCCATTAACCATGCCAAAGCGGCCGGAGTGCCGATTTTGGTGGCGATCAACAAAATAGATAAACCGGGTGCCAATCCGGATCGGGTAAAACAACAGCTGGTAGACTACGGGTTAGTGCCTGAGGAGTGGGGTGGGACAACAGTTTGTGTGCCCGTCTCAGCCGTAACCAAGGCCGGTCTTGATGAACTGCTTGAGATGTTGTTGTTGATCGGCGAGATGCAAGAATTGAAGGCCGATCCTGGCCGGAAGGCGCGTGGTGTTGTGATCGAGGCGCGTCTTGACCGGGGCCGGGGTCCGGTAGCGACCGTCCTGGTTCAAAACGGTACTCTCCGCGTCGGTGATCCATTGGTGGCAGGGTTAGTAAGCGGCCGGGTGCGCGCTATGATTGATGACCGTGGACGGCGCTTGACTGAAGCTGGGCCGGCGATACCGGTGGAGGTGCAGGGGTTATCTGGAGTCCCGCAAGCGGGCGACGAGCTGATCGTTTTGGCGGATGAAAAACAAGCACGCGAAATCGCCGGGAAGCGGCAGAGCCTGCAACGTACGCGTGAAATGGAGCAAAAGCAGCGCGTTTCATTGGATGATTTGTTCAATCGGATGCGGGAGGGAGAGCTCAAGGAGCTCAACCTGGTCGTGAAAGCGGATGTCCAGGGTTCTGTGGAAGCCCTGGAACAAGCGTTGGAAAAGATAGACCAGCAAGATGTGCGGCTGCGCGTGTTGCACGGTGGTGTGGGGGCGATCGTGGAATCAGATATTATGTTGGCCTCTGCTTCCGACGCCATCGTGATTGGATTTAATGTGCGACCGGATGCTGGTGCCCGCCAGGCAGCGGAGCGGGAAAAGGTTGACGTGCGTACTTACCGGGTGATCTATGAAGCCCTGGACGATATTACGGCCGCTTTGAAGGGTATGCTGGAACCCACCTGGCACGAGGTGGAGCAAGGCCGGGCGGATGTTCGGGCCACGTTCAAGGTGCCGAAGGTGGGCGTGGTGGCAGGTTGCTATATCACGGAAGGTAAAGTCACCAGTCGCTCGCAAGTGCGGGTGATTCGCGACGGAGTCGTATTACATGAAGGCCCATTGATTTCTCTAAAACGTTTCAAAGACGACGTCCGCGAAGTCAATGCTGGCTACGAATGCGGGATTGGTGTGGACAGATTCAACGACATTAAGGAAGGTGACACCCTGGAGTTTTTCGTGATGGAGCGGGTGCAGCCGGAATAGGGCAGGGATGGCAGCGGAAGAGGTGAGTATGATGGCAAAGCAAAGGTCATATCGGGTGGCCGAGGCGATCAAGGAAGAAATAAGCGCTCTGCTGCAAAAAGGGATTAAAGATCCGCGAATTGGGTTCGTGACGGTGGTTGATGTTGAGGTCTCAGGCGACTTGCGGCATGCCCGGGTGTTCGTGAGCGTTATGGGGGATGAAGACCAAAAGGCGAATACTTTGCGGGGCTTGCAGAGTGCCGCCGGGTTTGTGCGCAGTGAGATTGGACGCCGGTTAAGGTTGTTCAACACGCCGGAAATCAGATTCGCTCTTGATGATTCGATCGAGCGGGGTGTGCGTGTGTCAACAATCCTGCGGGATTTGGAAAATAACAATGAATAACCGTTTAGAGGCAGTTGCCGGTCAACTGTGGGGCGAATCTGAAGGCAAGACCTTTCACATTTTTGGGCATATCCAGCCCGATGGAGACGCGCTTGGTTCACAGCTGGCGCTGTGGCATGCTCTCCGGGTGACCGGTCACGAAGCGATACCGGTACTGATCGATCCGTTGCCGCCTACCTATCAGTTCTTGCCAGGTCGGGAGGCGTTCGTTCCCTGGCAGACAGTTGGGGCTGTTGAGCGGGCGATCGTGTTGGATTGCACCGGTTGGGACAGGTTGGGTCCGGCAGCGGATTTGGCCCAGTCCGCCACGGTAGTGGTGAATGTGGACCACCACCGCAGCAACAACAACTTTGGCCATTTCAATTATGTTGATCAAAACGCGGCTGCCGCTGGAGAGCTGGTTTTTCGTCTCCTGCAGGCTGCCCAAGTGCCGATCCAGCCTGCCACAGCCACTTGCCTTTATACAGCGATTGCCACCGACACCGGTTCATTCCGGTACCAAAACACCACCCCCGGCGCTTTGCGTGTGGCAGCCGAATTGCTGGATCTAGGAGCGGATCTGGCCACGATCATCCAGAATGTTTATCAGACCGTTTCTTTGCCATCTCTGCGTTTACTGGGCGATGCCCTGCAGACGTTGCAGTTGTTTTATGGGGGCCGACTGGCAATATTGACTGTCAGCAAGCAGTTGCGACAGGAAAGCGGTGCTACAGAACAGGATGTGGAAGGGATTGTGAATTATGCCCGCTCAGTGCAAGGGTGTGAAGTGGGTGCTTTGTTACACGAGAAAGATGACGGCACTGTGAAGGTCAGCCTGCGCTCGCGGGAAAAAGTGGATGTTAGCCAATTGGCAGCCCGCTTTGGCGGTGGTGGACATTTGCGGGCGGCCGGATACGCGGTTCTGGGGGGGATGGCAAGGGCCCAAGCCGAGCTGGTGGCGGAGGTGGGAAAGTATCTTGATGGGCATCCTTAATGTTATCAAACCTGTCGGGATGACCTCCCATGATGTGGTTTCTTACCTGCGGCGCCTAACAGGTATGAGGCGAATTGGCCACACGGGCACGCTGGATCCGGGAGCGGCCGGGGTTTTGGTGGTTTGCCTGGGGCGAGCCACCCGGTTAGTCGAATATTTGGTTGGCTATGATAAGAGGTACCGGGTTGAAATTACGTTTGGCCAGGCCACAGATACAATGGATGGCGAAGGACAGGTGATTGCCAGCGGCGATGCCAGCTCCATTGATGAACAGGCACTGAGGCGGGTGGCCATGGATTTCACAGGCCAACTCAGGCAGGTGCCGCCGCGCTATTCGGCGGTAAAAGTGGCTGGTCAGCCCGCTTATCGGCGGGCCCGGCGCGGTGAACCGGTAGAACTGCCTGTCCGCCAAGTACGAGTGGATGAGCTGCGTGTGCTACGCTTTTGGCCTGGAGAGCACGCCCGTGCCCTGTTGGATGTGCGTTGCGCCAGCGGGACGTTTGTGCGTTCCCTGTGCCACGACATGGGCGAAGCGCTTGGCTGCCCGGCCCACATGTCATTTTTGGTGCGCTTGGAGGTGGGACCATTTCCAATTTCCACAGCCCAAACGTTAGCGGAACTGGCACAGCTGGGTCCGGAAAGGCTGGCGGAAGTGTTTGTCGACGTGGGAGAAGCCTTGCCGCATTTGCCGGCGGTGGCGGTAAACCAGGCCGAGGCAGAGCAGATTTGCCATGGCCGTTTTTTGCCGTGGGCCGGATTAACGGATGGACAATTGGTGCGGGTGGAGGATGCCAATCAGGGCAGACTGCTGGCAATAGCCCGTTATCACGGGGCGCAGGCGGTGCTGAAGCCGGAAAAGGTGCTGTGCTAAGAGGACGGATGAGAAGATGCGGATCTATTCTGATGTGAATGAACTGACAACAGCAGCAAGATATGTGGGGGTTGGGAGTTTTGACGGGGTGCATTGCGGTCACCAGAAAATCATTGCCTATCTGGTGGCACGAGCGCGGGCCGAGGGCGGACGGGCACTGGTAATCACGTTTAACCCGCACCCGATGATGTTTTTTCAGACGGTGCCGAAGCGGTACCTGTTGACCACTACCGCTGCCAAAGCAGAGTTTTTGGCCGCACTTGGGGTGGACGAGCTACTTGTAATCCCATTTACAAGACAGTTTGCGGATATGCCAGCATCGCAGTTTGCCGAGCGAGTGTTAGGACGAGGCTGTCAGGCGCGTGAGGTGGCAGTCGGCTACAATTTCCGCTTTGGCCGGCAAGGAGAAGGGGACGGAGAGGCACTTGTCATGTTTGGAGAAAAATACGGGTTTCAGACGAAAATTTTTGCTCCGATCCGGATTAATGATGAGGTGGTGTCCAGCACGCGCATCCGCCAGTATCTGGGGGAAGGCGAGATTGCAGCCGCAGCCCGGTTATTGGGGCGGCCTTACGCTGTCCAAGGTGTGGTGGAAAAAGGGGACGCCCGCGGGCGGGAGCTCGGCTTTCCCACTGCCAACTTGCGCACTCCCCCCGAACAACTATTGCCATTGGCGGGAGTCTATGCTTTGCGGGTCTACCTGAATGGGGATGATCAACCGCGGCCGGCCGTGGGCAACCTGGGACGGCGGCCCACATTTGGCGGCGGCGATGAACGTCTAGAGGTGCATTTGCTGACCGGTGGCGAAGAACTGTATGGTCGCATCCTGCGGGTGGAATTTTTTAGGCGTTTGCGTTCTGAGCGACCGTTTCCAGACCGTCGGGCTTTGCAGGAGCAGATCAGAGCCGATGTGGCGCAAGCCCGTCGGCTGCTTGTGCCATGCGATTAAGTTTACAACCTGCGCCAGGTCTGCTAAAATATATGCAAGCAGAGGTTGCAACCGTTTGCTAGGACTACCGCTCCCCCGACGGTATTCTTGGCTTGCGGGGATCTACACACAGGGGAGGTGAGGCTGGTGCCATTAGCGCCCAGCACCAAGAAAGAAATCATCGATAAGTACAAATTGCATGATCATGACACGGGTTCTCCGGAAGTTCAAATCGCCCTGCTCACAGAACGAATCAAATACTTGACGGAGCACCTCAAAAAGCACAAGAAAGACCACCATTCGCGCCGGGGTTTGCTGATGATGGTCGGTCAACGACGGCGGTTGTTGAACTATCTGAGGGACATTGACGTGGAACGCTATCGTGACCTGATTCAGCGGCTCGGCCTGCGCCGGTAGGGTTGAAAAACGAGCTTAGAAAAGGGGAGTGTAAAGCTCCCCTTTTTGTATTCGACTGGGCATTGGAAGGAAATGATATTGGTAGTGTCGAAAACCAGCAGGAATTTTGTAGCTGGTTGAGTGAGCGAGAGGGGGATTATTTTGCTTCCAGAGGGAGAAAAGGCAGTTCAGATTCTCGACGAACAACTGCCTTCCGCGAAACAGTTCGAAATGGAGTTGGGCGGTCGAAAGTTGATCGCTGAGATTGGGCAACTGGCGCAGCAGGCGAGTGGTTCCGCCCTCATCAGGTATGGTGAAACGGAAGTACTGGTGACAGCCACTATGTCGAAGGAACCCCGGGAGGGAGTTGATTTCTTTCCTTTGACGGTGGATTATGAAGAGCGCCTTTATGCCGTCGGGCGGATCCCAGGAGGGTTTGTAAAGCGGGAGGGCCGCCCTGCCGAGCGGGCCATTTTGGCTGCCCGCTTGACTGACAGACCCTTGCGACCGCTGTTCCCGGACGGTTTCCGGAATGAAATACAGGTCGTGACCACAGTAATGGCGACGGACTACGACAACAAGCCGGAGCTGTGCAGTCTGATTGGTGCCTCCGTGGCCTTAAGTATTTCTGAAATCCCGTTTGACGGTCCGATCGGAGCAGTGGAAATCGGTTACATAGACGGGGAATACGTGATTAACCCCACCAGCGAACAGTTGGCTAATAGTGCGCTGGAACTGGTCGTGGCGGGCACTAAAGATGCTGTTTTGATGGTAGAGGCGGGGGCTCAGGAGGTTCCGGAAGAAGTAATTTTGGAAGCGATCATGTTCGGCCACCAAGAGATTATGAAGATTGTGGATTGGATCACTAAGATACAACAAGCAGTAGGGAAAGAAAAAGTCCAGGTCAAGCCGGAGGAAGTAGAGCCGGAATTGGTTGCTGCTGTAGAGAATATTGCCCGTTCTGCCATGCAGGAAGCGATCATGAACAATGATAAGGCGGCCCGGGAAGCGGCCATAGAGGACGTCAAGGCACACACAAAGGAGATGTTGGCCGAACAGTACCCGGACCAGGCCAAAAACATCGATGCTGTCCTGCGCCAGATCTTAAAAGCAGAGGTGCGTAAAAGCATTTTAGAACGGGGTATCCGTCCGGATGGCCGCACTCCGTACGAAATCAGGCCGATTGCCTGCCAGGTTGGATTGTTACGCAGAACCCATGGATCAGGCTTGTTCACGCGCGGCCAAACGCAAGTGATGACCATTACTACGCTGGGGCCAATCAGCGATGTGCAGCATCTGGATGGGCTCGGGCAGGAAGAATTCAAGCGTTACCTACATCACTACAACTTCCCACCATATAGCGTTGGCGAGACCAGGCCGATGCGCGGTCCGGGCCGGCGCGAGATCGGCCACGGTGCTTTGGCGGAGCGCGCCTTACTGCCGGTCATTCCGGACCAGGAATCTTTTCCGTATACAATCCGATTGGTTTCGGAAGTGGTTTCCTCCAATGGTTCCACATCGATGGCGAGCGTGTGCGGTTCTACCCTGGCCTTGATGGACGCTGGCGTGCCCATCAAAGCCCCAGTGGCAGGCGTGGCGATGGGGCTGGTGAAAGATGAAAAAGAGGTAGTGGTGTTGACGGACATCCAGGGGATCGAAGACGCCCTTGGTGACATGGACTTCAAGGTAGCGGGCACAAAAGAAGGTGTGACCGCGATCCAGATGGATATGAAGATTGCTGGAATCGACCGGGATGTGCTGGCAAAGGCTTTAGCCATTGCCCGGGAATCCCGCCTCTTGATTTTGCAGCGGATGTTAGAGACAATTGCGGAACCGCGCGCGGAACTATCCCCATATGCGCCGCGCATGATCGTAGAGCAGATCGATCCCGATAAGATTCGCGATGTAATTGGCCCGGGTGGCAAGATGATCAACAAGATCATCAACGAAACGGGCGTGGAAATCGATATTGAGGATGACGGCAGGATTTTTATAGCTGCCGTGGATCAGGAGGCCGGGGAGCGGGCCCGGCAATGGATCAGGGATTTGACCCAGGATGTGGAGGTCGGCCGGATTTACCGCGGCAAGGTGGCCAGGATCATGAATTTCGGGGCTTTTGTGGAGATCCTGCCAGGCAAGGAAGGATTGGTGCACATCTCCCAGCTGGCAGAAGGGCGGGTTGGCAAAGTGGAAGACGTGGTCAGCGTGGGCGATGAGATCGAAGTGAAAGTCACAGAGATCGACAATCTGGGACGTATTAACTTGTCGCGGAAAGAGGTCTTGTTGGCCGCTAAAGGCGAGACGGCGGACAACGGGGACCGGACCAATGGCCAGCGCCGCAACGGGCCACCACGGAGAAGACGGCGATGAGAATTGGGATCCATGTTTCGATCGCTGGCGGAATGAAAAAAGCAGCTGCAAGGGCGGTCTCTTTAGGTTGTGAGACCATGCAGATTTTTTCGCGTAGCCCGCGGGGTGGTGCAGCCCGCCCGTTGACAGAACATGACGTGCAGGATATGCACAGGATCCTTCAAGAGGCCGATATTCGGCCTCTTGTGGTGCACGCCCCATATTTTTTGAATGCCGCTGCCAAGGAAAAAGCCACCTGGCGGGCGGCAGTGGAAATTATCAGCCAGGAATTGCAACGCGCCGCCACTTTACAAGCCGCGTACCTGGTCATTCACTGTGGACATAATGAAGATGCTGAGCAGGGCCTGGTCAGGACGCAGACCGCTGTGATGGAAGCGTTCACTGTAGCTGACGTTTCCGGGGTGGCACTATTGCTTGAGAATGCTGCCGGCATGGGCAATGAGATTGGCTTTCGCTTTCGGGAGCTGGGGGCGTTGTGCCATAGCTTGCGAAAGGAGAGTTTGCCGGTCGGCCTGTGCCTGGATTCCTGTCATGCCTTCGTGGCAGATTACGATTTTACGGTTCCCGAGGGTTGGCAGAATATGCTGAATGAGGTTGAGGAATATTGTGGTTGGGAAACTGTGAAACTGATTCATGTCAATGATGCCGTTGGTAAGGCTGGTTCACGCTTTGACCGGCACGCAGCGCTTGGGAAGGGCGAGATTGGGGGAAAGGGGTTTAAGAATCTATTTTCTCATCCTGTGCTGGGCCAGCTGCCGGCGGTTCTGGAAACCCCACGCAAGAGCGAACAGGATGATCAAGAGAACCTGGAATTCCTACGGCGTTTGCGGCAGGAGATCAGGAAGGGGCGGCATCATTGACCAGCCATTATCAGAAAACTACGCTGCCAAACGGATTACGGCTCGTGACGGAACATGTTAACAGTGTGCGCTCAGTGGCGATCGGAGTTTGGGTGGGGATTGGTTCCCGCAGTGAGGCGGAAGATCAGGCTGGGATCACGCATTTCCTGGAGCATTTGCTTTTTAAGGGGACTGAGCACCGCACTGCCAGAGAGATAGCGGAACAGATCGAATCAGTAGGTGGGCAATTAAATGCCTTCACCGGCAAAGAGTATACCTGTTTTTATGTGCGGATTTTGGATGAATACATGATTACTGGTTTGGAATTGCTGGCGGATATGTTGCTGGCATCGCGCTTTGATGAGGATGATATAGAACGGGAAAAAGGTGTTATCATAGAAGAGATCCGTATGTATGAAGACACGCCGGAAGATTTGGTCCACGATCTGTTCAACGCTACTATTTGGCATGGGCATCCGCTGGGCAGATCGGTGCTGGGTTCGGAGCAGACGGTACAAACCTTCAGTCGCAGTGATTTGCAGCGGTTCTTCGCAAACCACTACACGGCAGACAATATTGTGATCGCTGCCGCCGGCAACCTGGTACACGATGAGTTGGTTCAGATCGTGTCAGATGTCTTCAGTGCACTGCCAACGGGCGGCAAAACAGCAATCGGGAGCCCTGCCCAAGCCGGATCACGGCTGGCCGTCATCACGAGAGCGATTGAACAGGCCCATATTTGTCTGGGCGTGACCGGTCTGGGACATGATGACCAGGATATATATCATCTGCAGGTGTTAAATAATTTGCTTGGTGGCGGCAGCAGTTCCCGCCTTTTTCAGGGTATACGAGAGGATCGCGGTCTCGCTTATTCTGTGTATTCCTACTTGCAGTCATGCCGAGATTGTGGCTTATTGACCGTCTATGCGGGCATGAACCCGGGCAATGTGAAAGCGGTCGTGGATCTGGTCCGGACAGAATTGGCGAACATCAAGCAAGACGGCATCACGACAGAGGAACACGAGCGGGCTGTGGCGCAGCTCAAGGCAACATTGATGATGAATTTGGAAAACACTGGTGCGCGGATGAGCAGACTGGGGCGGATGGAGCTGTTAATGGGGAAAGTGATACCACCGGCCGAGGTGATCCAAAAACTCTCTGCCACCACCCCAGAAGGAGTACAGAAATTGGCCAAGAGACTGTTTGCTAAACCACCGACAATTGCTCTGGTGGGTCCGGAACTGGCTGCCGATGGGCATTGGTACCTGCAAACAGTGGTCGGAACGGGGGAGAAAAATGGAATTGACGGTGCGCATTAGACGGAATACAGCGGCCAGGGATCTCCCTTTGCCCCGTTATATGACGGCTGGGAGCGCAGGATTGGACATCCCTGCTGCTGTGACGCAGGAAATGGTTGTGCAGCCGGGAGAGACTGCTTTGGTGCCCACTGGACTTTTTATGGAGATTCCCCCCGGCTGGGAGGCGCAACTGCGACCCCGCAGTGGATTGGCATTGCGTACCGGATTGACTTTGCTGAACAGTCCCGGCACGATCGATGCCGATTTTCGGGGTATGATCCAAGTGATCATGATCAACCTCGGCCAGGCACCTGTCACCATCCGCAGGGGAGACCGGATCGCCCAAATGGTGTTTGCCAGGGTGGGCAGAGCGGATTTGGTCCAAGTGGAAGAGCTGGCCGAAACGGAACGTGGCGAGGGCGGTTTTGGGCACACGGGTTGAAAGCTTGTGGGGGTGAAACCCCCAATTTTTTTTGCGCAAAATCCCTCCTGACCCGCATAATCCTGGGGTAAGGGGAAGGAGGGGTGGGGTGATGGCGGGGATCTTGATCGGCATCTTCATTCTGGCGGCGCTCTCGGTGCTTTCCGTGCACAGGCGCGCTGCCAACCTGTCTGTGCGTCAAGAGAGCGATTTACCGGTTGTTCCGCAACCTTCACCGATATCACGTGCTGTGCGGGATTTAGTCGCCACGGCCGGCGGGATTTATGTTTCATTGGTGCTTTTGGTCAGTTTTTTGCAGATCGAGCTCCCGGCCCGCTTGCATTTACCGTTTGGCTTTCAGGTGGAACCACTGGCTGGGATAGCATTATTGGTGGCGATTATCTACCCGTTTTTTGACCGCCAGGATTACCGTTGAATGGGGTGGTGATGTATTTGCGGTTGAGCGAAATGCGCGGTAAGGAAATTGTCAATGTGGGCGACGCCACGCGTTTGGGCCGCGTGGGGGACTCGGATTTGACCATTGATCCTCAGACAGGGGAGATCGCGGAAATTTTGGTGCCGCTTGACAAAGGTTTGCTTAACATTGGTCATCGCCGGCAAATAGGGATACCATGGAAAGCAGTCGTGCGGATTGGTCCCGACCTGATGATCGTAAAAGTAGAATAATGTCTCTGCCTCCCTGAGCAAATCTTGAATGATGATGGTGGTAATTAGGCAACAATAAACGTGAGAACGCCAGGGGAGGTTGGTTAAGTGGAAAAATCGGTAATCGGTGTCTTCACATCGCGGGATGATGCGGAACAAGCTGTGCAGGAATTGCGTAGCCGGGGTTTCAGGCAGAACGAGATCTCCATCATTGCCCGTGATGAAAGCGGGCGGGAAAGTGGCAGTGGTGGCATAGATACCACCATGGGTACTGGCGAACAACTGGGCACTGGTGTGAGTTGGGGTGGTGCCATCGGTGGATTGGCGGGCCTGCTGGCTGGAGCTGGTGCCCTGGCTATTCCTGGCATTGGCCCAATCGTGGCGGCGGGCCCAATCGCAGGTGTATTGAGTGGCGCCGTTACGGGCGGTGTGGCCGGGGGTTTGTTGGACTGGGGCATTCCGGAAGAACGCGGGCGGGAATATGAACAACGATTACGCTCCGGCGGGATCATCGCCTTGGTGAAGGCAGATGAGCGACGGGTTAGCCAGGCCGCGGATATATTCCGCGGTAACGGGGCCCGGGACGTGGAGACCCACGACGTGCGCAGGTAAACTGGAAGGAGCGGCCCGGTGGCCGCTCCTACTTCGTTGACACTGTTTCCGTCCATATGCTATGATGTAAAAAAATAGGGATAGGGTTACCTCACTACTCACGTTAGTGAGGTAGAGGTGCGGATGCCATCAGTACTTGCCAGGAAAAGGGCATTGATGAATGGTAAGGAAAGGGGCCTCCGCCGAAGCCCGGGCGGTGGCCGGTACCCCTGGGCTGGGGTTGTGCTGAACAGGTACAACACTGTCATTGCTTTCCTTTCCCGGGAAGGCGGTGGAGTGCTATCTCAAACGGGAGTTGAGTACCCCTTGGCTTAGCCGACGGAGTACCTTCGTGGGCTTTTTTTGTACTTCCCTCTGCTGATGAGCGTGAGTGGGAAAGGGGATGAAATAGTTGGGGAAGATCCGGGTGTTAATTACCGGGGCCACGGGCAGGATGGGTCAGGAGGTCGTGCGGGCGGTATTGGGAGCCAATGACATGGAACTGGTGGGAGCGGTGGCTGCTGATCATCACGGCCAGGATATTGGCGAGGTGGTCGGGGTGCGCCCTGTAGGATTACCTGTGTTGGACGAACTCACCCCGGCACTTGCCGCTCAGCCAGAGGTGCTGGTTGATTTCACCAAACCGGATGTGGCCGGCGGGCTGGCTCAGGAAGCTCTCCGAAATGGTGTCCGGCCGGTTATTGGCACTACCGCCCTGCCACAGGCCGACTTGGATGCGATTGCAGAATTGGTGCGCGAAACGGGTTTGAGTGCGGCCATTATTCCGAACTTTTCCATCGGTGCTGTGTTAATGATGAAGCTGGCAGCTGAAGTGGGGAGGTTCTTCGATCACGCCGAGATCATTGAACTGCATCATGACCAAAAAATCGATTCGCCTTCCGGTACTGCGCTCAGGTTGCAAAATCGGGTTGAGGAGAGCATGGGAAAAGAATGCCCTATTCATAGCGTGCGCCTGCCGGGCCTGGTGGCACACCACGAGATCATGTTTGGCGGCCTGGGTGAAACGCTCATCATCCGGCATGATAGCAACAGCCGCAGTTCTTTTATGCCAGGGGTGCTACACTCAGTGCGGGCAGTGCGGGAGAGCACCGGTATTACATGGGGCTTAGAGGGGTTTTTATTCCAGGACTGAGAAGCGGAGCCTTCTGTCACTGGCAATACCCTTGTTTTCATATAATGCTATTGGTTCAACCCGTTGCTACGCCGCAGGCGACGGGTAACCGATAGGGGGGAGCTGCGTGACGGAGAAACTGGCAGGACTTGAAATATGCCTGCTGGGCGGAGATGCCCGCGAGGTAGAGGCGGCCCTATTTTTTCAGGCTTGGGGTGCCAGGCTGACCGTTTGTGGCCTCAACAGTGAGCGGTTTAGAGAAAAGGTGCATGTAACCGATGACCCGGTAGCGGCGGTCGCCCAGGCGCAACTGGTGTTAGCGCCAGTGCTGGGAACCGATGGCGAGGGTCGAGTGTATGCTTTGCAAAAACCGGCACCGGTATTGAACGAAACCGTCTTGCGCAGTATGCCGGCTAATTGCCCACTCTTCATCGGCTTGGCGCAGCCCTGGTTGCGTAGTCTGGCGGTTAAAGTAGGCCGGAAGTTAGTGGAGTTCCGGGAACGAGATGATTTCGCTATCTTGAACTCGGTGCCTTCGGCGGAGGGCGCCATAGCCATGGCAATGGAACGGATGCCGATTACCATCCATGGTGCGCAGGCTTTCGTGCTCGGTTTTGGCCGTACCGGCAACACACTGGCCAGGATGCTACATGGAATTGGGGCCCACGTTTGGGTGGCCGCAAGGCGGCCAGAGGTTCTGGCGCAAATCGCTGCCCACTGTTACCATGCGGTCCCGTTTAACAAGTTAGCAGACTACATCCAGCTGGCGGAGGTGATCTTCAACACCGTACCGGCTTTGGTATTGGACCGCAGTTTGCTTTCGCGATTGCCACCAGGGACGGTAGTGATCGATTTGGCCTCTTATCCCGGCGGGGTGGATTTCCCATCAGCTGCGCAGTTGGGGATCCCGGCGGTATTGGCCCCGGGGCTGCCGGCCCGGGTGGCGCCCCACACAGCGGGCTTGATTGTTGCGGAAACTGTTTTGCGACTGTTCTTACCTGAATATTCTCCCCCTGTAATCACTTGCGGCAGGGGAGGAACCTGGGATTGAAACTTGAGGGGAAAAGGGTTGGTTTTGCCTTATGTGGCTCGCACTGCACTCTGGCTGATGTCATGCCGAGCGTGGCGGCGGTCGTGGCAACGGGTGCCAAGGTGGTGCCAATCCTTTCCGAGGCAGTTGCCAACACGGATACCAGATTTGGTACAGCGTCCCACTGGCGGCAGGCTCTAGAAGCCGCCACAGGAACAAGGGCTCTTACTTCCATTGTCGAGGTGGAGCCGATCGGACCGCAACAGTTGTTTGATGTGGTGGTAGTGGCACCTTGCACCGGCAACACGCTGGCCAAGATTGCCCATGCTATCACAGATAGCGTGGTGACCATGACGGTGAAAGCGCACCTCCGCAATGAACGGCCGGTGGTGTTGGCTATGTCCACTAACGATGGGCTGGGGTTAAACGCCAGGAACATCGGTGCTCTCTTGGTGGCGCGGAATGTCTATTTTGTGCCGTTTGGACAGGATAACCCGCAGAGCAAACCGAAATCATTAGTAGCTAATATGGAGAAATTGATTGCGACAATTGAGGCGGCACTTGATGGGAGACAAATCCAACCATTGTTGGTATCTTATGATTAATAGTGATCGGTGAGGAAAGGGAGGAGAGAACTTGCCAGATTTACGCGTTGCCATTGTAGGCGTTACAGGCGCCGTCGGACGGCAATTCCTCACCCTGCTGGAACAGCGCGGGTTTCCGTTGGCGGATTTAGTACCGATGGCATCGGCGCGCTCGGCTGGTCAGACAGTGCAGCTAGGCGGGCGGGAGTATCAGATCCAGGAAGCCGCAGCGGATGCGTTCGCTGCGGTTGACCTGGCGTTTTTCTGCGCCAATACCCAGGTCTCACGGGAACTGGCGCCCCAGGCGGTGGCGCGGGGAGCAGTTGTGATTGACAAAAGCAATGCCTTCCGGATGGATCCAGCGGTGCCATTGGTGGTACCGGAAGTAAATCCCAATGACATTCACCAGCATCAGGGAATCATCGCCAGCCCAAACTGTTCCACCATTCAGATGGTGGTGGCGTTGGAACCAATCCGGCGCCGGGCGGGACTAAAACGGATCGTCGTGTCCACATATCAGGCCGTTTCCGGCAGCGGCCTTTTGGCCCTGCAGGAATTGATCAGTCAAAGCCGGGCGATTTTAGAGGGCCAAGCAGTGGAGCCGGTTGTGTATCCACACCAAATTGCCTTCAACGTTCTCCCCCATATCGATACCATTGGTGCTGATGGCTATTCTGGGGAAGAAATGAAGATGGTGCGAGAAACAAGAAAAATCATGGGTGATGAGCACATTGAAATCGCAGCCACTACTGTGCGGGTACCAGTGCTCTATGGGCACTCGGAATCAATTTGGATCGAGACGGAAGAAAAAGTGACGGCTTCCCAGGCCAGGCAGATCCTGATGGAAGCGGGCGTGAAGGTGCTTGATGACCCCAGTGGCAATCAGTATCCGCTGGCAATTAATTGCGCAGGGTCAGATGATGTGTGCGTGGGAAGAATCAGGGAGGACCTGGATCGGCCGAACGGTCTGCTGATGTGGGTTGTAGCTGATAATCTACGCAAAGGGGCGGCCACAAACGCCATCCAGATCGCGGAATACATGTTGGCGAAAGGTCTCTTGCCGGCTTGATGGTGCTAGGGGAGGAGAAGAGAATGCGTATTTTGATTCAAAAATTTGGCGGTACATCCGTTGCCACGCCTGAGTTACGGGAACAGGCGGTCGGCCATGTAATAAAAGCTGTGCAAGAGGGTTTCAGCCCGGTGGTAGTGGTCTCTGCCATGGGACGGGCCGGTGACCCGTATGCCACGGACACGTTCATCAAGATTGCGCAATCGGGCTGTCAGGATCCGAATCCGCGCGAGATGGATCTGCTGGTGTCCTGCGGTGAGATAATCTCGGCTGTCGTGATGGCCAATACATTGAAAGCACACGGATACGATGCGACGGTATTGACTGGCGCCCAGGCCGGCATCTTGACGGACGATTGTTTCACAAATGCGACCATCAAACGGGTGGAGCCGGAATCGATCTTGAAACACTTGCGTGCAGGCCGAATTGTAATCGTGGCGGGATTCCAAGGCGCGGCCGAGACTGGCGAGATTACCACGTTGGGCAGGGGTGGCAGCGACACAACCGCCGCCGCCCTAGGTGTCGCTTTGGCAGCGGAACGGATCGACATTTTCACGGACGTGGAAGGAATCAAGACTGCCGACCCGCGCATTGTCCCGGAGGCACGTACGCTACCTGTGATTACTTACGATGAAATTTGCCAAATGGCCCATGAGGGAGCGAAAGTGATTCACCCCCGGGCGGTGGAGATCGCCATGCGCCGCAACATACCGTTGCAAATCCGGTCCACTACCTCAGATCAGCCCGGTACCATGATCACATACAATTACCAAAGCCAGGATATCTGGGGTCAGCAGGGTCATGAGCGGGTAGTGACCGGGGTGACGCAGATCCCAGAGATGGCGCAGCTAAAGGTGTTCACGCCTGCGCCGGTAGCGGATGATACGGAAGTGCGGCTATTCCAAAATCTGGCTGAGGTTGGGATCAGTCTTGATATGATTACCGTCTTACCCGAGGTAAAGATTTTTATTATCAAAGAAGAGCTGATGGGAAAAGCACAGGATGTTTTAGCTGATTTGGAATTGGCCTATCAGGCGGAGAGAAATTGTGCCAAAGTGTCTGTGGTGGGCTCTGGCATGCGGGGGGTGCCCGGGGTGATGGCGCGCGTTGTCACCGCTTTACACGCCGCCGGTGTGCAGATCAGGCATTCCACCGATTCGCACGTGACGATTTCCTGCCTGGTCAAGCAGGATGAGATGGTAGCGGCTGTGCGAGCTTTGCACGGGGCTTTCGATCTGGGAGGGAACGGATTATAATTTGGGGGTGTGGCCTGTGAAAGAGATGAGCAGGGTTATCACTGCCATGGTGACACCGTTCGATGAAAACCTGCAGGTCGATTATCAGCGCGCGCAGGAACTGGCGCGGCGGTTGGTCGATTTGGGCTCTGATGGCCTGTTGGTTAGTGGTTCAACGGGGGAAGCGGTGACACTGACCGTGGAAGAAAAGCTGCGCTTGATGGCAGCGGTGGTGGCGGCAGTTGGAGCGCGGGTACCGGTTTGGGGCGGCACGGGCAGCAACGACACCGCTGCCAGCATCGCTCTCACTAAAGAGGCGGAAAAGGTGGGAGTGGATGGAGTTCTGCTGGTCGTACCGGCTTACAACAAGCCCCCACAGGAAGGTATGTATCAGCACTTCAAGGCAGTGGCGGAAGCGACCAGCCTACCAGTGATGTTATATAATGTGCCCGGGCGGACCGCTTCCAATCTGTTACCCGAAACGGTAAAGCGTTTGGCGGAAATCGACAACATTGTGGCGCTAAAGGAAGCCAGTGGCGACCTGGACCAGGTTTCAGAAATCATTCGCTCTGTTCCGGAGGATTTCTATGTGCTGAGTGGCGATGATAGCCTCACCCTGCCGATTTTGGCGGTCGGAGGACATGGCGTGGTGAGCGTATCCGGTCACTTGATTGCCGATCGCATGATGGCAATGATCCAAGCCTTCACGGCTGGTGACGTTCGTACCGCGGCGGCAATTCATGCGGAGGTATTCCCAATCAACAGGGCAATTTTCTGCACCACTAACCCCATCCCGATTAAAACTTCTCTGCGTTATGTCGGCTTCCCCTGTGGCGGTTTCCGGCCACCGCTGGTGGAGGCAACGGAAACGCAGATGGCTGTACTAAAAGAAGCTATGCGCGCACAAGGGCTGATTTAAAAGAGAAAGGGCGGCAGCAGGATGCCGCCCGAATTTTACTTTTTGTGCACATTTATGTATAATAATAACGTCTACCGGTCCCTGCGCTCCGGAACGGTTTCTGGAGGCAGGGGTTTCTTTTGGAGCTGGATTTTTAGGGCGCAGCGTTGGTTTGCGTCCTTTTGGTGGTAGAAAAACTATTTGTGATTCGTCACAAAGGAAAAGGGGGTGAAAATTTAAAGTTGCTAGGAGATAAACTAAAAATTGTAACACTAGGGGGACTTGGGGAGATCGGCAAAAACATGATGGCCATCTGTTATCGAGATGACATTTTGGTCGTGGATGCCGGGTTAGCTTTTCCGGAAGAGGAGATGCTGGGGATCGACGTGGTGATCCCGGATATCTCTTTCCTATTGGCCAACTCAGCCCAGATTCGGGCCATCGTGTTGACGCACGGACATGAGGATCATATCGGAGCACTACCGTTTTTGCTACCCCAGATCAATGTGCCGGTGTTTGGCACCCGTCTCACAATGGGCTTGCTGGAGCGCAAGCTGTGCGATAGTGGCCTGAAGTTGCCGCCCGGTTCACAGGTGGTTTCGGCGGGCGAGTGCCTGACGGTCGGCGACATTGAAGTGGAATTTTTCCGCATGAACCATAGCATTGCAGATGTAGTGGGTCTGGCCATCCATACGCCGGTGGGCACTATCTTGCATAGCGGGGATTTCAAATTCGATCAGACACCAGTGGACGACGAAATTTCCGATTTTGGCAAACTGGCGGAACTGGGTGACCGAGGCGTATTGGTGTTGATGTCAGATAGTACTAACGCGGAAAAAGAGGGATACACTCAGTCTGAGAAGGTAGTCGGCCGCCGGTTGCTGGAGATTATCAGCCAGGCTGAACAGCGTGTGCTGGTTGCCACTTTTGCGTCCAACGTTCATCGGATTCAGCAGGTGATTGAGGCTGCCGGTCAAAACGGGCGGAAGGTGGCTGTGATCGGTCGTAACATGGAAAACACGGTTAATGTTGCGGTGGAACTAGGTTACATCAATGTGCCCGAGAACGTGCTCGTGACTATGGATGAATTAGCGCGTCTGCCCCATCGCCAGGCTGTGATTCTGACGACCGGCAGTCAGGGCGAGCCCATGTCAGGACTGACACGCATGTCCTTGAACGAGCACCGGAGAGTGGAAATTGTGCCTGGTGATACCGTGATTATTGCTGCCAACCCCGTTCCAGGGAATGAAAAGCTGGTCCAGCGCACAACGGACAACCTGTTTCGCCTTGGGGCAAGTGTGATTTATGGCGCTGAATCAGGCGTGCACGTGTCCGGCCATGCCAGCCGGGAAGAGTTGAAATTGCTGTTTAATTTGGTGCGGCCAAAATATTTTATCCCGATCCATGGCGAATACCGGCATTTGGTCCATCACGCCGCATTAGCTCAAGAAATGGGGATTGCGCCCGAAAATATTTTCGTGGGTGAGAATGGTTCCGTTTTTGAGTTTAGTCGGGATAAGGGTGCCATCACGGGTAAAGTGCCGGCCGGGAATGTGTTGGTAGACGGCTTGGGGATCGGTGATGTGGGCAACATAGTCTTGCGGGACCGCAGACAACTGTCGCAAGACGGCATTTTGATCGTAGTCGTGGCGATAGACAAAGCCGGTCAACAGTTGCTGGCTGGGCCAGAAATCGTATCACGGGGCTTCGTTTATGTGCGGGAATCGGAAGAACTGTTGGAGGAAGCCAAGCAACGGGTCCGGGCGGCTTTGGACGAAGAGGCAGATTGTGTGGCAGAATGGTCAGCGTTAAAATCAAAGCTGCGGGATGTGCTTGGCCAGTACCTTTATGAGCGAACAAGGCGCAGGCCGATGATCCTGCCGATCATAATGGAGGTCTAATCTGACGGGGGAGTGGCCAAGACGGTCGCTCCCTCGTATGACTTGGGCCATCCTTTCGGATAATAGGGGAGAGGTTTTGGATTGTGATCGGAAAGGGTGAGAAATTGGTGCGCCTAATGCGGAAGCGGCACTCATATCAACAAATGGCTCCACGGCGCAAGCGGGTACGCGTAAATAGAGGCAGCGATGTGCAACGCCCTGTGCAGGACCAGGAGCGGATGGCTGAAGAAGTGGAGGCCATCACAGAGTTGGGCACGGTGCAACTGCCGAAGCCTGCCAGTGATATACATACCCTCAGTATTATTGGACAAATCGAGGGACACATGGTGCTACCATCGCAAAACAAGACAACAAAATATGAACATGTGATTCCGCAGTTGGTGGCCATTGAGCAGAATCCAGATGTGAAAGGGTTGTTGGTGATTTTGAACACGGTGGGAGGCGATGTGGAAGCGGGCCTGGCCATTGCCGAGCTATTGGCCAGTCTCAGCAAACCGACCGTTTCCATCGTGCTGGGTGGTGGTCACTCGATTGGGGTACCGATTGGGGTGGCCTGTGATTATTCCATTATCGCGCCCACGGCGACCATGACTATCCACCCGATCCGTCTATCCGGTCTGGTGATCGGTGTGCCGCAGACGTACGAGTATTTGGATAAAATGCAGGATAGAGTGATCCAATTCGTCGTTGCGCATTCGCGTTGTCCCGAGGAACGGTTTCGGGAATTGATGTTCAGTACCGGTGGCTTGGCCCGGGACATTGGGACGGTGTTGGTGGGCAGGGATGCGGTTGCGGAAGGCCTGATTGACGCGGTAGGGGGCCTGGATTTGGCCGTGCAACGGCTGCGACAGGCATTCCACCCGCCGGAGGAGATTGGCACCGGCCCTGCCTTGGGGCCGGGAATGCCTGCGGAGGCGAGGCTGCATTGATCATTTATACGCCGGTGCCTTTGGAACAGGTGTTATGGCAAGCTGGGAACGAACAGCAAAAGACCTGCTCCTACCGCGGCAGGTGGGTAATTGTTGCCCGGCAAAACGGTGAGCACCGCTGGAGACTGGTTCGCCTGCTGAGCACAGACCCGCAGGATTTTTTGGATGCCCAATGGGCTCCAGGGCAGATAGTGGAATTGCCCCTGCAGTGAAGCACGCTATTAGCCCATCCCCCAAGTAATTGTGGGGGATGGGCCTTTTTATGGTATAATCCAGAGGATGGAAACCCTGCTAAGCCTTGTGTTTTTCACATAGGGTTATTGGCAGGGAGGCGGGGCCGGTGGTCAGTGCGAGTGTGGCATGGGGCGGGGTCCTGTTCGGGTTGCTGGTTTTTTGGGGCGGCTTGGCTGGGCTGCGATCGGGACTGCATGGCTTGGCCGGTGATTCGTTGCACAGAGTGGTGCGGAAGTGGGGTCGTCGACCCTGGTTGGCGGTGGTGACCGGTATATTGGTGACTGCCCTGGTGCAAAGCAGTAGCGCCGTGAGCGTGATTGTCGTGTCCCTGACTGAGGCGGGTATCGTGCCGTTGCCCGCCGCTGCCCTGTTGGTGCTGGGTGCCAATCTGGGCACAACTGTCACCGGACAGATCGCTGCCTGGCGGCCTTTGCTATTTAGTCCACTGTTGTTTTTATTGGCCATGGTCAGTATGCTGGGGGGCAAGCGCGGCCGGCTGTGTGCTTACTGCTGCGGCGGATTGGGCCTGGTATTCGTTGGTCTGGAGTTGATGGTTGTTTTCGCAAGCGCCACACCGGCAGCAGGATTATTACACGGCGGCGCCAATTTTTATTCCGGGTTGGCTGCTGGAACGGTCGTGACCGGCATTTTGCAGAGCAGTAGCGCTGTCACCGGTTTGGCCATGGGGCTGGCAGCGGGCGGAGTGATACCAATGTTGGGAGCGGCCGGGATGGTGTTGGGCAGCAATATCGGCACCTGCGTGACCGCTCTGCTGGCGGCCAGTGGGCGAGGCCGGGAAGCGCGCCGGTTGGCGATCTTTCACTTGATGTTCAATATTTTGGGAGTGGCTTTGGCTATTCCCTGGGTCAGACAGTTGTTATGGCTGTGTGGCTGGTACATCTTAGGCCCGGAGCGGTGCCTGGCTAATTTGCAAACATTTTTTAACCTCGCTACGGTCGTGATGGGGATTGCTTTTTTGAAACCGCTATTGACCCTGGTGCGGTGGCTGGTACCACGTTAATCGTGAGGAGGCCGAAATATGACATTGATGACGGCGGCAATCCTGGGCCTTGTGCAAGGGTTGACGGAGTTTTTGCCTATTAGTAGCTCTGGCCATTTGGTGCTGGCGGCGCGCTTGTTCGGGATCGAGCAACCTGGCTTGACGTTTCCGATCGTGGTGCACCTGGGCACATTGCTATCAGTATTAATTGTCTACCGGCGCGATGTGCTTGGCATTGTGTTGGCATTTTGGCCGGGCCGGAAAATTGACAGCGACGGGCTGGTGCTGCGCAGACTGGGATGGTTGGTGGTGCTGGGGAGCATACCGGCCGGTTTGGCGGGATTGTTGTGGAAAGACTTCTTTGAAAAAACCTTTAACAATCCGGTGCTGGTGGCGGGGTTGCTATTGGTGACGGGTTTGATCCTGTTTAGCACGGGTTGGATAAAGCGGGGTCAACGTCTCGCAGGCGCCATGGGCATGACCGACGGATTGTTGATCGGCATCATGCAGGCCTGTGCGATTTTGCCCGGCATCTCACGCTCCGGCCTGACGATTACGGCCGGCATGTGGCGCCAGTTGACACCGGCAACAGCCGCCCGCTATTCATTTTTGTTGTCCATTCCGGCCATTTTGGGGGCGGCTTTTTTGGACATGCTTGATTTGCTCGCCACACCTGGGGGATTGTTGATGGCTAAGGCACAAGCCGGGGCATTGACGGTGGGCATGGCCACGTCCGCCCTGGCCGGGCTATTAGCAATTGTATGGTTGCTCCGGTTGTTAGCGCAAGGGCGGTTGAGCGTGTTTGCATGGTATTGTTGGGGAGTGGGCCTGACGGCTTTGGTGTGGTTGTTCTTGTCTTGATGGGCACAAGGATTTCTTTTCGCGAGTGGAAAAGAAAGGCGACGGGGGTGGTGGCTTGAAGCCGGTGGAAAAGGGCCGCAGTGAATTGCGGGCAGATGTGGCTGGGATAATTCTCTTGGCAGCAGCGGCCTTGGGCTGGGCCGGCCTGTATGTACAAGAAGCCGGTGCCTTTGGGGCCTTTCTACAGCGCGTACTAACTACCTTGTTCGGGTCAGTGGCGACTGCCGTGCCCGGTTTGGCGGCGGTGGCAGGAATATCCCTGCTTTGTCGCAAGGAAATGGCTCAGCCGGTGCGGGCGGCCGGGGCCGTATTGGCTTTAGCTTTGCTGGCGGCCGGATGGCATTTACCGATCCCGGCCGCGGACGCTTTCCTGGTGGCGACCCAGGGCGGCGGTGGCGGTGTGCTGGGATTTGCCCTGGCCTGGCTTTTGCGGACGGCTTTTGGTGTTTATGGAGCCTGGATTATGCTGGTGGCGCTGAGCGCAGTAGCGTTGGTGATGATCACTGGACTGAGCGTGCGGGCCGGGGTGTCAGCATTGGGGAAGTGGCTGCGGCGTGGAGTGGTGACGGTTTGGGAGGGGCTGAGGGATTTTTTGTTTTCCGGACCTGCTGAGGCGGAGCAAAAAGCGGTGCCGGTTAGGCCAACCCGTGATACGAAAGAAGAAAAGAACCCGCGCGTCAGAATCGTTGATCAAGTGGCGGCGCTGGCGGAGGAGGATTTCCAGACTGACGGCCACCAGGACGCTATCGAGAAACCCCTGCCGGAAAAAAAGACTACCCCAAAGCAGATCACGCTCGGCAGCGAGGTCACATACCAGATGCCGCCGTTTTCGCTTTTGCAGAAAATCGTGCGCCTGCAAAGCCTAAAACGGAACCGGGATGTGGTGGAAAAGGCCAAGTTATTAGAAACCACCTTGCACAATTTCGGCGTGGAGGGCCGGGTTGTGGAAGTGACGCGTGGACCGACTATCACCAGGTTTGAGTGGCAGCCAGCCCCGGGGGTGAAAGTGAGTCGGATCGTCAGTCTAGCGGATGACATCGCACTCAGTCTGGCAGCTCCTGATGTGCGGATCGAGGCTCCCATCCCGGGCAAGGCGGCCGTGGGCATCGAGGTCCCTAATGAGGAGATTGCAGTGGTTTACCTGCGTGAGGTGTTAGAGTCGGAGGAATTTGGCCAGGCAACTTCGCCATTGACGGTCGGTCTCGGCAAAGACATCGGCGGCAAGCCGATCATTAGCAGCCTGGACAAAATGTTGCACTTATTGATCGCCGGCGCCACCGGATCCGGCAAGAGCGTTTGCTTAAACACAATTATTGCCAGCATCATGTTCAAAGCGCGACCGGAACAAGTCAAGTTCTTGATGATAGATCCCAAAGTAGTGGAATTGAACACATACAACGGCATTCCCCATCTGCTGGCACCGGTTGTGACAGACCCGCGCAAAGCGGCCGGTTGCCTACGCTGGGCTGTAAAGGAAATGGAAGACCGGTATGAACGTTTTGCCGCTGCCGGAGCACGGGACATCACCAGCTACAACGCCTATTTGAAGAAAAAAGCCCAGATCGGGGCCGGACCGGATGAATTCCTCCCCTATTTAGTGGTGGTGATTGATGAGCTGGCCGACCTAATGATGGTAGCGGCTGTGGAGGTGGAAGACGCCATTGCCCGCCTGGCGCAAATGGCCCGGGCAGCCGGAATACATTTAGTGGTGGCAACGCAACGACCCTCTGTGGATGTGATCACTGGCCTGATCAAGGCCAACATCCCTTCCCGGATCGCGTTTGCCGTTTCCTCACAAGTTGACTCGCGTACCATCCTGGATATGGGCGGTGCCGAGAAACTGCTGGGAAAAGGTGATATGTTGTTTTATCCGGTGACGGCGACTAAACCCCTGCGCGCTCAGGGGGCGTTTATTTCCGAACGCGAAGTGCGAGAGTTGGTGGATTTCGTTTGCCGACAGGGCGCCCCGGAATATGATGCTGGCGTGTTGCAAGTGGAATGTGCTGTCTCGGTTGCCAAAGAAGAGCAAGAAGATGAATTGTTTGATGAAGCAATCCGCGTGGTGCTGGAGGCCGGTCAAGCCTCCGCTTCACTATTGCAAAGGCGTTTGCGGGTGGGTTATGCCCGGGGAGCACGACTGCTCGATGCCATGGAAAAACACGGATATGTGGGGCGGGCGGATGGCAGTAAACCGCGGGAAGTTTTGATCACCCGCGAGCAGTATGAACGGCTAAACAAATGAGGACAGATTAGAAGGAGCCGCAATGGGTTTGGATATAATGGTGCATCCGATTGCTGAGCAGGCATACTGAACGCCTGCAATCCGGGGAGGATGGCTGGATGAGACTGGGGCGAATAGTAGCGGGAAGCCTGGTTTTCTTGCTCATCTGTCCGGCTTTTGTTCAGGCGGCACCACTTCCGCTTGTCCCGGCCCTGGCTTTGAAATGGGGTGTGGCCGGGGACGGTCCGTGTGTGGCGTTGGGCACGGGAGATTTACGCGTGATCGCTTTGAGTGCGGGTGGCACGTTGTACCTGACTGATCCTGTTTCGGGTGTGGCACAGAGTTTTTCGGTGTTAGGCGGTGTTGTGCCGCCCTTGGTGGCCGGAGCGACCGGGGTGTTTTTCGCTTCTCCCAGTGGGGAGCTATATGGTTTGGAAGAACGGACCGGTTGGCTAAAGTGGCAGGTGCGGACTGGACAGATCAAAGCTATGGCTTTGGCCGGGCAAAACGATCCGATTCTGGTGGTGGTGAGCGCGGATGGGATTATCACCGCTATTCAGCCTAATACCGGAGAGATGCGTTGGCATCGTTCCTATCCCCTGGCAGAACAGGTGGAATGGGCTGTGGCTAGTCCCAAAGAAGTATTTTTTTGCGCAGCAAATGGCCAGGTGCTGGCGCTGTCGGTGCAGGACGGGAGGGTAATCTGGCAGCGCAAAGGGGCTGGGAGAGAAATCACCTGTCAGCCAATCAACGTTCTGGGCAGGCTGATCATGGCCGGTGTGGCCGATGATCAAGCGGTGGTGGAAGCTCTGGATGGGGCCAGCGGAGACGTGCTGTGGAGCCGGCAAGGTGGTAAAGGTCCGGTTTGGAGCCAGTTGGTTGCTCACGAAGGAAGTATTTTGGGTCGGCGGGGGAATGTGGTATGCAGTTTTGATCTGTTTGGAGGGACATTGAACTGGCTGGCCCGCCCGCTTGATGAAGCGGGACTGGTGGGCCGTTTGCAAGGCTTGGCGTTAGGTAGTGAGGGATTATTTGTGGCAACAAAGTTGGATGATGAAAATAGCGTTGTGCTGGCGATGGACCGGGGGAGTGGCGCCGTGCACTGGGCATCGCCTGTACCGTTTCCTATTCGGACCGGGCCTTTATGGTTTGATGATTGTTTGTTTTATGGTGATGTGTCCCACCGGCTATTGGGGATGCGACAGATTCTTGTACGTGTGAACGGCCAGCGGATCAATTTTTCCTCCTTGCCCCCCTTTTTGGTTGCCAACACCACATACGTGCCAGTGCGGGAAGTGGCGGAGTCACTGGGGTGGTACGTTGGCTGGGATGGTAAAATGGTAGTAGCGGCACGGGGCTCGCACAAGGTGCAGATACCGGTGTGGTTGCTAGCTGGTAGAGGAGTAGCGCCCCTGCGGGAGGTAGCGAGCACTTTGCAGGCTGAAGTGGCTTGGGAGGGCCGGCGGCTGATCGCTGACGTGGTTGAAAAAGTGGCCCAGAAAACTGGTATTTATTGACCTGTTTTCAAGAGCGGACGGATAGTGCCCAACAAGGGGTGTAGTTGTGGAGCGTTTTCGCACGCTGGTAACTCGCGGTCAGGCCGAGTGGGAGATCAAGAAATCCCGCTTTATTGGCCATGCATATCCTGCCCTAAATGAAGCGGAGGCTAGCCAGGTGATCGACCGGATCAGGGAAGAGCATGCCTCTGCCACCCACAATGTCTTCGCTTATCGAATTGGCCCGCAACCGGAGATGGAGCGATTTTCCGATGACGGCGAACCGGGCGGTACTGCTGGGGCACCAGTGCTGGAGGTGATTCGGCGTGAGCGCCTTTGGAACGTGGTTGTGGTTGTGACACGTTACTTTGGCGGTATCAAGTTGGGAGCGGGTGGGTTGGTGCGAGCTTACAGCAAAAGTGCCATGTTGGCCATTCAAGCTGTCCAGACCGCTTGGATGGCCCCATTTCAACGCCTGACGATCATGTTTGATTATCCGGCGCTGGGGCGGTTGGAGAACGAAATGCGTGCCATGGGGTGTTTAATTGAAAAGACGGACTATCAGGCGTCAGTTGCAATGCAGGTATTGGTGCCAAAAGAAAAGCTAATGGCCTGGCGGGAGCTAGTTGCGGACATTACAGCCGGACAAGCGCAGGTTTCCTATCAAGATATTACCTATCATGTGGCAAACGGGCAAAATTAACAATTTCCCGTCGCTGGCTGTGGCAGGGATTTTGATGCCTGGCAAGAAAATATATTCTGTGTTGAGAGAAAAACCCGCGTTCCCCCGCAAGGAGCCGTCGTGGCGCCCCCTCACCACGGCGGCTCATCTTTTTTCATGCGGTCATACTAAGACGGGCCATGTAAATTTGGCAGGGATAGGAATTTTCAGGCTAGCAACGAAATAACCAATGTATCTGTGGGGGTGCGAGCGATGGACGAAAAAAAGCTGGCCGCACAACAGTTGTGCCAACGAATACAGCGCTTGCTTGGAGCTGATGCCTCAGTGTATTGTTGGGAACCTATGTCCCGGCATACCACATTTGGCATTGGGGGACCGGCGGATTGTTTTGTTGAAGTAAAAACGGAACAAGCGTTACGCAGGCTTTGGATGGATTGTTGCCGAAAAGGGCACGAACCACTGATTATCGGTGCCGGTAGCAACCTCCTGGTGCGGGGTGGCGGAATCCGCGGCGTAGTAGTGAAGTTGACCGGTGTGTTTTCCGCCGTGGAAGTGGTTGGGGAACGGGTGCTGGCTGGTGCCGCGGCAGCTTTGAAAGAAGTAGCGAGCACGGCATGCATGGCTGGGTTGACAGGTTTGGAGTTTGCCATTGGGATCCCGGGCAGCATCGGTGGTGCTGTCTATATGAATGCCGGGGCTTACGGAGGCCAGATGGCTGACGTGGTTGATAGAGTGCGCGTATTGACCGAGGACGGCGATTATTGCGAGTGGAGTCAAAAAGATCTCGGTTTTGATTATCGCCGCAGCAGTTTGCAAGATGGCAGCCATGTCATTGTACGGGTGGCATTTGGCTTGCATTCTGGAGATGCTGAACAGATTAAGGCTACTATGGAGGACTACACATTGCGACGGGCAGCGAAACAACCCTTGGATCTGCCTAGTGCGGGAAGTGTCTTCAAGCGTCCTCCCGGACATTATGTGGGGGCTATGGTGGAAGCAGCCGGTTTGAAGGGTGTGCGCGTTGGCGGAGCCCAGGTCTCCGAAAAACACGCTGGCTTCATTGTCAATCGGGGCGGCGCTTCCGCGAAAGATGTTTTGGAGCTAATCGAGTTAGTTCAAACAGAAATTAGAAAAAAATATGCAGTGGACTTGGAAACTGAGTTGAAGGTGGTAGGTGAGGATTAATTATTATAAATTCAAAAAGATACTCTAGGAAAAGAAGGATATTTTGACATAAGCTAGAATAATTTCCCAAAAATTGTTCTTATTTTACTGGACTTTTGTTAGATATGACAATTTTCAGCAGTAATGCATTACAAATGTTGGAGAATTCTGTTTATATAGGGATAAAGTAAACTACAATCGGAGGTAAAATTGTGTATCAAACCTTACTCTTTTTTTTTCAAGGCATCCTAGAAGGCATAGCAATGGCGTATTTTGGCTTAACCATCTTCAGATTCAGATTTAGACTAGATGATCTGTTGACAATCGGATTGCTAATCGCTGTCATGGGTTTCATAGTCAGACAATTACCGTTATCGTTTGGCGTTCATTCCATCATTCTAGTGGGTTGGATGGTTTTGTTGATATGTTGGCGGTTAAAGGCTAAAGTTAGCAAAGCGTTTGGAGCCGCTCTAGTCACATCTGGTACTCTGGCGGTGCTTGAGACGATAATGTTTGCGTTAGCCATCGGGGTATTTGGCATGTCTTACGATGGCATTATGAATCATGCGGGCTTGAGAACGTTGTTTGGTTTGATGTGCCCAGGCGCAATGTTTTTGATTGCCTGGTTGATAAAGATAATGTGCGGAACCGGAAAACGTAGCATCAAGGGGAGAGGATAATGTGTTTGACACCTCTCAATTAGCAATGAGAGCTGCCGATGCTATTAAAGGGCAGTGCGACCTAAATCATGACCAGTACGAAATCGTCACTTATTCGTTAGAATTAGTGTTCATTGGATTACTGGGTTTTGTGTTAGCAGTGGCTGTCGGTTTATTTTTTGGAGTAGGATTGCTCACTTTTCTATGTATGCTGTCTGGTGCGTTGGTGCGTACATTCGCTGGGGGAGGGCACTGTTCGGCTGGTATTCGCTGTGCGGTGGCGTCAATTATTTTTGCTCCTTTGGCTCTTTTCAGCCATTTCCTGGGCGGTGTATTAAATTCTTTTCAAGCCACTTTGCTGGTGTTTATTGTTACTATGGTTTTGCTGGTCGCCGTGCACCTTTGGGCACCGGCGGAAGCACCTAATAAACCGATAAAAAATAGTCTGCATCGTTCCCGTCTGAGACTAATTGCTTTTGTAGTGGTATTGCTGATTGCGAGTGTTAGCCTGATGGCAAAAAACGACTCTATTACGATTGCACTCTTGTTTGGAGCTGCATTTCAAGTTTTCGCAATTACTCCGCTAGGAGTGAAGATGATTTCACTTATTGACAGGTTCCTGTTGCAAATTGGTATTAGATGAAAGGGGGTGTAATCCATGCGTAAGATGTGGAAGAGTGTTTTGTTAATGGCCGTTTCCGTGTTGACACTCTTGGCTACTGTCACTGCGTCATCGGCTTGTTTCTGGAATTTCTATCAGCCGGATGTACCCAAGGCTCTGCAGAAATGGTAAACAATAAGATTTTTTAGTAATAGCGACACTTACCGGGGGCCTGTTCCTTAGCCCCCGGTAAGCGTTAGAAAACCCTGTGGGTGGGTTAATGTGAGTTGGATTGAACGAGAAAGAGCAACTGAAGTAAGCAACACTGTGACGATTATAAACATTATCTCGATACTTCTGTTTTTTATCGCTATTGCTGGATACCTTCCCGAAAAAATCATTCAGGAAAGGTATTTGGTGGTTGGCTGTTTTGGTATTATCCTGCTCATTTATTATTTATTATTTTTGCTTCATCCTCGTTTAGCATTGCCAGCCCGGGCCACGATGTTGGCACGCGGGGCTTTGTTATTTGTACTGGTCTTCATTATTTCATTCATCGTTTATATTTCTGGTGCGCAGAGAAGTGATCTAAAGAGCCTCTATTTCATCCCCGTAGTATTGTTTGCAGTTTCGTTCGGGAAAGGGATGGGATTCGCAGCAGCTTTCGCTTCTTTAATTGGTTTGATTATAAGCGACGTTGTGTCGATGCCAGGTGCGGCTTACAATCAATACCTGGAGCATGATTTGGTGTTGATAGCAATCTTGTTCATCGTGGCCTGGTCGGTGGGAGACCTGGTGGACACGGAAAGGAGGATCCGTGCCAAATTGGCGGAACAGGCCAATCTGGATGAAGTCACCTCACTATACAACCACCGCCGTTTTCAAGAAGGCCTTGTGGAAGAAGTGGAAAAAGCCAAAGCAGCGGGCGATAAGCTGTCCCTCATTTTTCTCGACATAGACTACTTCAAACACTATAACGATGTTTTTGGACACCAACAGGGTGATCAAGCTTTATATCAAGTCGGAGAGGTGATGCGCACCGTCTGTCCCAAATACTCATTTTTGGCCCGTTATGGCGGTGACGAATTCGTCGTCATCTTGCCGAAAGCCGGCAGTGGAGAGGCGGTACGGGTGGCGGAGCGGATCCGCAACGCGGTTGAGGAGCACGAGTTTTTTGGGGAGGAGGTGCAGCCGGGGGGAGTGATGTCGGTTTCGGTGGGCGTGGCCACCCTGCCGGACCATGCTTCCAGCAAGGAAGAATTACTGAAAGTCGCCGATATCGCTTTGTATAAAGCCAAGTTTGAAAGTCGGAACAAGATTGAGTTGTATTTTTCCGTTTTGGATGAGCTAAAGGCAGAATTGGCAGAGTCAGATTTAGCTTTGATCAGTACTCTCAAGACCCTCATTTACCTGGTCAACGCAAAAGACCGTTATACATATGGCCACTCGGAGCGGGTGATGCAATACGCCACGGTCCTGGGGCGGGAAATCGGGCTTAGCGAGAAGGAAATCTCGGATCTGACCTATGGTGGTTTCTTGCATGATGTTGGGAAAATCGAAATCAGTTATGAGATTTTAAACAAGCCTGGTCCTCTGAATGATGAGGAATGGGATGTGATTAAACGTCACCCGGAATGGGGGGCCGAGATCGTTCGACCGGTGAAGGCACTGGGTACGGCGGTACCAATAATCCTTTACCACCATGAAAGGTATGATGGCAAAGGCTATCCGCAAGGGTTGAAGGGGGAGGAAATACCGCTGGGCGCGCGAGTGTTGGCTATCTGTGACAGTTTTGATGCTATGTGGAATGACCGTCCTTATCAAGAAGCGAAAACGTTACCGGAGATCATTCAGGAGTTTGAGATGTGCGCAGGCAAACAGTTTGACCCGGTTTTGGCAGCCCGCTTCATCGCCTTGTTGCAAGAAGGGAAGATTCTGAACTGAGGAAGGGGCCGCCAGGGGCGACCCCTTGCCAATTTCTTTTTAGTAGGGGCGCCCAAAAGGAGGCTCGCCCTTAATTTCCTTGATCAGCGAGAGAGCGGATTGCACGTTTTCTTCTTTACCTTCTATCAGCAAGACCACAGAACCTTCGGAGCCACCGATGCCGCCGGAGGCAATGTGGAAGACTTCCACATCACACAAACGGTGTAGGGCAGTCACCTCTGTGATAACGGTAGCGGTTACGAGTGGCATCAATCCAATTTTGCCTTCCAGCGCCGCGCTTTCCAAACCATATTTCACCCTTCTGGTACCGAGTCTCCGAGAGGCCTCGGTTACGGAAGGAATCATCTTTTCCATGCCGACCGGAACGATTAAATTAGCGCCGCGCGAAGTGAGGATGCCTAAAGCCATCCCAATCGTGCCACCCAGTTCATTTGCCATCAGGACACCGGCATGTCCATTGATGTCTACAGCGTTAGCGCTCTTGATAAAAACGTCTGTGGCCTCAAAATCAGGCAGGATGTCCTCTGGTGGGACATCGATTACCTGACCATCAATGATTACAAAGGGATACAGGGCGGGATGATCGCCCATGGCGCATAACAGGCCATCAAAGATGTGGCCGGACAGAAATTTTTTCCGTTCAAATTGCCGGCCAAGGATCTCTTCAGCTACGTAACCGGTGGTGGAACCGGTTGCTATTACGACGCGGCCTTTTTGTAGGGCGGCCTTCACTTCCGGCAAATTTGCTACACCTTTGGCAATGAGACGCTTTGACTCAGCTGGAGTTAAAGCAAAGACAGCTGATGACACTTCAGCACGGGGGTCGCTCCCCCCGAAGACAGCACATGATGCCATAGCACAGGTCCTCCTTCTGGAATTTTTGGAACAGCGTTCCGAGTGTTAATTCTGTGCGGTGAACGAAATTCCTGCCAGTTTAGTATTGCCCAAAAAGCTGTTTAGGCCTGGGGGTTATCAGATGAGGGCAAGAATCAAATGGGAAACGATTTACAACAGGATGATTGGGTTTGGTGGTACGATCTCCTTGTTGGTTGCTCTTGTGCAAGCAGGAGTGCCGTCGTTCACGATCATGGTTTTAACCTTGCTGGCCACATTAATGGAATTTGTGCCGGTGCGCTTGCTGTATGGGATGTCTATTACTGTCACGCCGGCGGTGGGATTAATGGCCATCATTTTGTTCGGCACGCACGGGCTGTTCGTGTTAGTATTGCCCGCCATTTTGCAGGCCGTACAGCCATGGCAAAGACGGTGGGAGCGGATGCTATTTGCCATTGGGACAGTGGGGATCCCGGCAGTACTGGCAGTTGCCTGGGTTGGACTTTTGTATCCCCTGGGGGTGCTCTTAGCGGCGATCGTCGTGTGCTGCGGACCTTCCTTTTTGCGCTTGGGAGAAGGAATTATAGCCAATGGTTTTGATGGCCTGAAACGGATATGGGCACAGTGGCGACGGAAATGGCCTAATCAGGCGTTATTGGCGGGAATGGCCTTTTTGTTGGTCAAGATGTATGAGGGTATGGGCATCATGGGAATTTTGGCCTTTTTGGCACCATTATTGATTACCCGTTCTATGGTTTTGTTTGATGGTGAATTACAGGAGGCCAGCATTCAAAAAAACGAACAGTGGGAGGCGGTCTTTGCCAGTTGTGGGGCGGGGTTGGCTTTGCTGGATGAAAAGGACAGGTTGCTGGCAGTGAATGCTGCTTTTCAGGAGATGACTGGCCGCACGCATCGAGAATTGCAAGGCATGTCATTTTGGGGGCTGTTTGATGATCACAGACATGACCGCCCGGTGTTGCCGGGCAGGCGCTTTCGACATCGTCTGCGGTCTGGACAGGGATTTCGGGATGTGGAGGTTGTAGTTGACCAGGTGGTATTGCAGCCGGAAAGCACAGGGGCCCTGGTACGCAAGGTGGTAACGATTTGGGATGTGTCCCGGGAGTTGGAGCAGGAGGCAGCGCGCCGGGAGTTCATGCGTTGGGTGACACATGATCTAAAGACACCGTTGGCGACCATCAGCGGTTTTGTGCAACTGGCCGCCGCAGTAGATGAGGCTGACCGAAGTCACAGCTATTTGGAGGAAATAGGCAAGGCGGCGCTGGATTTGGAGGAAATGATTGAAAGGATTCTAGTTTTGAACGAAGCCGACTTAGGGGTGAGCCGGCAACGGTTGACAAGTGTCAACTTGGTCACGGTGGCGAAAGAAGCCCTGGCCCGTTATGGTCCGCAAGCTGCTCAAAAAGGATTGGAACTGAAAGCCATTTTCCCCGGGAATGAACGGGCGATGATGTCGGGGGATAGTATCGCGCTGGGTCATGTGATCAGCAATTTGCTCAGTAACGCAATCAAATATAGCCAGGCACCGGGGACGATAGTGTTGCGGATTGAGCGGCGACCGTTGGAGGTGGTGTTGGAAGTGTGCGATGAAGGGCAGGGAATACCAACCCAACACCTCCCGCGCATATTTGAGCGGTTTTATCGTGTCAAGGGCGAAAGGGGAGTCAGTGGCAGTGGTTTAGGATTGAGCATTGTGAAAGGTGTGGTGGAACAACATCACGGCCAGGTTGAGGTGGAAAGCGAAGAGGGAAAAGGGACGTTGTTCCGGGTGCGATTCCCCGTCCATAGCGCCCGGTAGCAGGAGGGCGTGCCGGTGCGTCGAAAGAAGGGGGAAAGCATTTGGTAGGAGGGTTGGCATTGAAAGAGGTGTTTGTGAAAGACCTGAAGCCGGGCCAGAGGGCGAGCTCGGCTTTTGTTGTACAAAAAAAGCAGATGCTTCCGTTTAAAGATCCCAGCAAAGGCTCTTATTTGTTGCTGAGCTTGGCAGACAAAACTGGCGTAATCGAAGCAAGGGTCTGGGACGGGGCGACTGAGATTCACGAATGGCTGCAAACCGGTGATGTCGTGTTGGTGGCCGGTAATGTGGAAGAGTATCGAGGTAACGCCCAACTGGTGGTGCAGATGATGCGACCGGTGCCGGACAATGAGATCGACCAGGAAGATTTTCTGCCCAGGAGTACGTTTTCCACTGAGCAACTCTGGCAAAATGTGCAAGCGGTGATGGCGAACATTGCCAACCCGCACTTGCGGCGTTTAGTAGGGGATTGGTTTGAAGAGGAAAAATGGCGGGACACTTTTCTGACGGCCCCGGCTGCGCAGCAGGTGCACCACGCTTATTTAGGCGGGTTGGCAGAACACTCACTCGAGGTAGTACGGCTTTTGGAGGCATTGCGGGACACACAACCATTCTTGAACATGGATCTGCTGCGCTGTGGCGGCTTGTTGCACGATATAGGCAAAATCAGAGAATACACATTCCAAACAATGATAGACATGACCGATTACGGCCGTTTGATCGGGCACACGGTCATGGGGTATGAAATAGTGATGGCGCGGATAGAGAGATATCCGGGGTTTCCCCCCGACCTGGCTTTGGCCATGGGTCATCTCATCCTCAGCCACCATGGGGAACTGGCTTATGGGGCGCCCGTGCTGCCACAGACCGCCGAGGCCGCTGCCTTGCATTATGCTGACCTAATGAGTGCGCGCGTGGCGCGTTTTTCACTACACCTGGCAGCCAACGAGGACGGTTCGGATAGGTGGAGTGGGTTTGACCGGATCCTGAAACGCAACATATTTATTAAAAACGACTTGCAGGGCTCTTGCGGTTTGTGAGGTGAAGGCCATGAATGTGAAAGGTGTCATAGAGCGCGGGATGCGCAACAGTTGGGGAGTGATATTGGAGCTGGCGGTAGTCATGGTGCCGGCCATTATTTTGGTTGGGGTATTGGAAGCGGCCGGGATCATGCCCCGTCTGGCGGTGCTGCTGGAACCGGTGATGTCATGGTTCGGCTTACCGGGTGAAGCGGCGATCGCTTTAGTGGTCGGCTTCTTGGTTGGGCCTTATGGTTCAGTCGGTTTAGCGGTGGGTTTGCGTCTGTCCCCTGCTGAAATGACTATTCTCGGTACCATGGTGCTGATTGCCCACAGCTTGATTACGGAAACGGCCATCGCTGCGCGGGCGGGGGCCAACGGTCTGATAGTATTGGGTGCCCGTTTGGCGGCCGCCTTGTTGGCGGGTGTGCTGTTGGGGCAACTGCTATAAGGGGGCGGGCGATATGAATTGGGGAGTTGTATTGAGTGATTCTTTGCATCAAGCCGGCAGCGCCCTCTTGCGCATTGCTGTTTTGATCGTGATTGCGATGATTGTGATTGAGGCACTGAAGGAGAGTGGCTGGCTAGAAAAAATCTCAAAGTGTTTGCAACCGGTGATGCAACGGTTGTATTTGCCTGGAGAAGCTGGCGTACCGGTGGCGACGGCTTTGTTCATCGGCCTGGCTTATGGAGCCGGAGTCGTGATCCAAATGCGCCGGGAGGGGCATTTGCGGCGCAGTCAGTTAACACTGGCTTTGTTGTTTATCGGGCTTTTCCACGGTATGATCGAAGACACCCTGATTTTTGTTAGCGTCGGGGGTAATGGTTTGATATTATTGGGATTGCGGGCGGCGATCGCTTTGGCCGTAACGGTGGCGGTTGGATTTTGGCTTTCCCGGCGCGAGCAAAAGCGGTTGGCGGGGCAGGAGTCGGAAAGTATTGTAGAGAATTGCCCCATTGGGCATAATTAGAAAGATATCTTCCGGGAGGTGGCCAATTGTCAACCGACCCGTTTGAACAGATGACTCCACCCAGGCGATCAGGTCGGGGTATTACTATTGTACTGATTGCGCTTGGATTGTTGTTCGCGCTATTTTTTGCTGGCGCCGGTTATTATACAGACTATTTGTGGTTCAAAAGCCTTGACCTGCAAGGGGTATTTCTGCGCGTACTTTTCAGCCAGCTGGGCATGGCGGCTGCAGTGGGGCTGGTGTATGCGCTGTTTTTGCTGGTGAATCTCAGCGTTGCCAAAGGATCATTTTGGCAACTGCAGCGGCGGATGGTGGGAACACCGTGGGAACACCTTTTCACTTCCCGCGGATACTGGTTATTGGGTATTTTGGCCAGTTTAGTGATGGGCCTGTTGGCTGGAGCCGCTTTATCCGGTCAATGGCCTGTGATTCTGCGTTACCTGCACAGCAGTCCTTTTGGAGTGGCAGACCCGTTGTTCGGGCTGGATGTAGGCTTTTTCGTTTTTTCACTTCCTGTCTTAGAGTTGCTTTACCAAACGTTATTCGGGATGGGCCTGGTGGCTCTGGCGGCTGTGACGGCGATCTATTTCTTCAGCGGCGCTTTTTCTTTTAACGAGGGTGGCGGCATAAGCATTTCACCGCGCATGCGGGCGCATGTTTCAGCACTAACAGCATTCCTGTTTATTCTTAAGGCTTTAGGATATCGGTTAGCGATGTTTAATTTAGTCTATTCCCAGCGTGGAGCTGTGTTTGGCGCCGCCTATGCGGATGTCCATGCCCAACTGCCAGGTTTTTATATCTTAATGGGGATCGCACTGCTGTTGGCGATCTTATTGATTGTGAACATCTGGTTGCAGCGTTGGCGGTTGTTTATCGGTGGTGTGATAGCTTTGGGAATCGCTTCCGTGGTGGTGGGAAGCGCCTACCCGACGGTTGTGCAGCAGTTTGTGGTTTCCCCAAACGAATTTGCCAAAGAACAGAAATATATTGAATACAACATTCAATACACGCGCTTGGGGTACGGTTTGGACGATGTTGTGGTGTCTGATTTTCCGGCTTCCGAGAACTTGGACCGGCAAGATTTGGATGCCAACTATGAAACGGTCAACAATATTCGGATTTGGGATGTGCGGCCACTACTCCAGACCTACGCACAACTGCAGGGGATAAGGCCATACTACGTTTTCAAAGATGTTGATGTGGACCGCTATACAATCAACGGTCGTTACCAACAGGTGATGTTGGCCGCGCGTGAACTTGATCCGGAAAGACTGCAAGAACGCGCTAAAACCTGGGTGAACCAAAGGTTGAAATATACGCATGGTTATGGGGTGGCGCTCAGCCCGGCCACCGCCGTTACCACAGAGGGATTGCCGGTGTTTTTGATCAAAGACATTCCGCCGCGCTCCAGCATTGATTTAGAAGTGACCGAGCCGGCAATCTATTATGGGGAAGTGGCCGGTGATTATGTGATCGTGCGCAGCCAGGAGGAAGAATTCGATTATCCTATTGGTGAGCGCAACGCCATGACGACGTATCAGGGCACGGGTGGTGTGCGGATCGGTTCCCTGGTGAATAAAGCGGCGTTTGCTTTGCGATTCGGCAGTTATCGAATACTATTATCGGGAGCGGTGACACCCGACAGCCGGGTGATGATGTACCGGAACATTGTGGACCGGGTGGAACGGATCGCCCCCTTCCTGACTTACGATCAAGATCCGTATTTGGTAATCAACGACGATGGCAAGTTATACTGGATTTTAGATGGTTATACAGTGAGTGATAGGTACCCGTATTCCGAACCGATCGGCGGGGGCGTAAACTATATCCGTAACTCGGTGAAAGTCGTTGTGGATGCTTACAACGGCTCAGTAGGGTTTTATATCATTGACGAACAGGATCCCCTGGTGCGCAGCTACGCTGGCATCTTCCCAGATCTATTCCAGCCCATTTCCGAGCTTCCGGAGGGCCTGCTTAACCACTTGCGCTATCCGGAAATGTTGTTCCGGATTCAGGCGCAGATCTACGCCAATTTCCATATGGATGACCCAATGATGTTCTATAACAAGGAGGACTCATGGAGCATACCGAACGAAGTGTTCGGCGACAAAAAGCAGCCGGTGGAACCGTATTACACTATTATGCGGTTGCCAGATGGCGAGGAAGCGGAATTTGTCTTGTTGATGCCGTTCACCCCATTGCAGAAAGATAATATGATTGCCTGGTTTGCCGCCCGTAATGACGGCGAGCATTACGGTGAATTGATTTTATATCGCTTCCCGAAAGACACGCTGGTGTTCGGTCCAGCCCAGATCGAGGCCCGCATTGACCAGGATGCGGTAATTTCGCAACAGCTGGCATTGTGGGGACAACGCGGGTCGCAAGTAATCAGAGGCAATTTGTTGGTTATTCCGATTGCCGATTCCTTGCTGTATGTGGAGCCATTATTCCTGCAGGCGACCGGGAATCAGTTGCCGGAGCTGAAACGGATTATCGTCGCCTATGGCGATAATGTGATTATGGCGCCCACCCTTGAGGAAGCGCTGGCGACAATTTTCGGTGCTGGCCAGGGACAACCGGCATTGCCCTCCACACCGGGTGTGGCACAACCAGGTCTGGCCCAACTACTGGAACAGGCCAACCAGCTATATGATGAAGCGCAGGCTGCCCTGCGGGCAGGGAACTGGGCTTTATACGGTGAACGGGTGGCGGAATTGGGCCGGGTACTGGAAGAGCTGCAGGCGGTTGTGGTGGCTCAATAGGAGCCTGCGGCCAGAATATGGGGAAATGACAGTCAATTCGGCAGGAGAGACTTTGTTAATGTGGAATATGGGCCAAGAGAGCCTTAAGAGGCCTGGCAGGGCTAGAGGTGATTTTGGTTGAAAGAGATAGGGGCCTTATTGAGGAAAACTCGCGAAGAAATGGGTCTGAGATTGGAGGATATCCAGGAACAGACCAAAATTCGCATGAAATACCTGCGGGCTTTAGAAGACGGCGAGGATGAAAAAATTCCCGGGGAGGTGTATGCGCGTGGGTTTTTGCGCACATACGCCAATTGTTTGGGGTTGAATGGCGAGGAACTGGCCGGCAGATACAGGGAGACTAAAGAAACCCAGTGTCAGGAAGGTGTGCCAACGGAAGAAACGCCCGAAATTAAAATACTGGTTAGGCAGCGGGATGGTGGCGGCCTGAGGGGAAGGGCCCTGGTAATCGCCGCGGTATTGTTATTATTGATTGGAGCGGTGGTGGGTGGAGGAATCCATTTATTGGGGAATACGCCCGCAACTCCGGCAGTGCAGGACCCGGCCGGGGAACAGAACCCAACAGTAAACAATGCGCATGAAACCGAGCAGCCACCACCTGGTGAAGAATCTCCTTTGCCGGTGAACGTGGTGGAAACCAGTCGGGACGTGATGCAAGCGGAGTACTTGGTAAGCGGGGCTGAGGACATCACGGTGCAGGTGCATTGTGATTGGCGTTGCTGGCTACAAGTGCGAGCGGATGGCGAGCTGATTTATGAGGGCAGTTTCGGGGAAGATGAGCAACAGAATTTTGCCGCTCAGGAGCGCTTGTGGATCAGACTTGGCAACCCCAGTGCCATTACTTTAACTGCTAACGGCGTGGAACTGGGCAGAGCAGGGGCGGCGGATCAGCCTTTAAATGTTGTGTTTGAAAGGGAAACTGAATAATCAAGGGGCGCCCTTTCGGGGCGCTTTTTTAATCGATTGCGGCGGCGAATAAATCGGGCAGGGCCAGGCAGCAAAGACCATGCGCTTTTAAGGCTGTGATTAGTTCTGGTAGGGCGGCATAGGTGAGGTAAGCGCCATCATCCGCACGCAGGCGGATAATCGCGCCCGGGCGAACGCGCGCCACCACCCTGTGCACCAATGCCTCGCTGTCGCGCACCCGGCCGGGCGCAGCTTCAACAGTCCAGAGGATGGTCAACAGGCCTTGCTCGGTCGCTACCTGCACCAGGTCATCATTGCATGCTCCATCCGGTGGGCGGAAAAATTGTGGCGTATGGCCTGTCTGGGCGGCCAGGGCTTTGATGGCACTGGATAGCTCGGCTTGCAGCGCCGCTGCGCCCAGATCGCATAAACGGCCACCACTGTAGCCCAACGTGCCGATGGTATGGCCATCCGCTTGGATGACATCCACTAAGGCCGGATGGGCGGATGCCCATGAGCCGCTCAAAAAGAAGGTGGCCGGGATGCTTTGCTCTCGGAGGGTTTTGAGCAAAAGGGGTAGGGTGTCTTCGCCATAGGCTAAGTCGAACGTTAAGGCTACGGCCGGGACATCGGTGTTAATCTGGCGTACAGGTTTCAAACGGGTGGCCGTGACCAAATGACCATCATCGAACAACACAACCAATCGGGCTAAAATGAGGAGAGCAAACAGGCCGCCGATTAGAATCAGGCGGGCTTTTTTATGTCGATCGATCGCAAACAGCATCACCGGACACCACTCCCGTTCAAATCATATGCAGGAGCAGGCGTGCTATGTCGAAAAGCCAATATGTTCAAAGTGCGATCGTGCTGTTTTGTGTTATGATGTTTGACAAGGGAGATGGCGGAATGAACCAAAAGCAAACTGTGGCGATTATTTCGCTTGGTTGTGCCAAAAACACCGTAGACAGTGAAATGATGTGCGGGGCACTGGCGACTGCCGGTTACCGAATCAGCACCAATGTAGCAGGGGCTGATTTCGTTGTCATCAATACCTGTGCGTTCATCGATCAGGCCAAAGAAGAGGCGATCGATACCATCATGGCCACTGTGGCCGAGAAGGAAGCGGGAAATGTCGGCGGGATCATTGTGGCCGGATGCTTGGCCCAGGGTTATAGCCGGGATCTGCGTGCAGCTGTGCCGGAGATCGATGCCATCATGGGCACCGGGGCGGTTGGACAGATAGTGGCGGTGGTGGAGGCCGTACGGCGGGGAGAACGCCCCATTTGCGACGGCAGGACTACTGGACAGCCGGCAGATTTGCCCCGGCTCCGGTTGGGACCCCCGTTCAGTGCTTATTTGAAAATAGCGGAAGGGTGCGATAACCGCTGCCACTACTGCGCTATCCCGAATTTACGCGGTCCGTTTCGCAGTAGACCACGCCACGAGTTGGTGGTGGAAGCGATCCGTCTGGCCAACCAGGGCGCGGTAGAGCTTAACTTGATTGCCCAGGACATTACGCGCTATCCCGATCTGATCGGACTTTTGGATGATTTGCAACAGATCGAGACTCTGCGATGGATCCGTTTGTTATATGCCCATCCGGATCGCGTTGGCCCCGAGTTGTTGGATTACATTGCCCGCGCCCCCAAAATCTGTCCGTATCTGGATATTCCCGTGCAACATGCCGATCGGTCTGTTTTGCAGGCAATGGGTCGCTCTGGCGAGAAAGACGATTTGCTGGCATTGGTGGAACGGGCGCGTGCCATTATCCCAAATGTGGTGTTGCGGACGACACTTTTGGTGGGATTCCCCGCGGAAGGGGTGCGGGAGTTTGATAACCTGCTTAGTTTTGTGCGACAAGCGCGCTTTGATTATCTGGGGGTGTTCACATATTCCCCCCAGCCCGGTACGCCGGCATGGTCTCTGGGTGACCCGGTGCCGGCGCAAGTGAAAGAAGAGCGGCGGCAAATTGTCATGTCTTTGCAGGCGGGGATCTCGCAAGAGCGCTGGAAAAGATGGCGAAACCAGGAAGTAGATGTGTTGGTGGAGACGGTTTGGCGGCACCCGGAACAGGGGTCGCGTTTGCGTGGGCGCATGGCGGGGCAAGCCCCAGAGGTGGATGGGAAAGTGTTTGCGCGGGCCAAGCGGCCGGTCGGCAGCGGGGAAATGGTGCAAGTCACCATAGAGAATAGCAGCCAATTTGACATCTACGGCGTGGTTAAATAGAAAGAATAGTAAGCAATACCAGATATTCATGGACCGCGGGGTGTAGGAAGCCACGCGGTTTTCTGTTATAATTATGTTAACTATCGTTTTCCACACTTAGCAGAATGGCTCCACCGGGGGTGAACCGGTTTATGCAAATAAACAAACGAAGCATGGTAATCATCTTAATATCTACAGCGATAGCCTTAGCCCTGCTGGTGGGTGGTGCTGCTTTGGTGAAAAATGCGCGGGTCGACCGCCCAGTGAGCATGTTCCTGGCTGCCAATCCGGATGTTCTGGAATACCGGATTGAAGCGGGAAATACGGAAACGCTCATCTCAATCGAGCTGGCGCCGGTGGCAAACGTGCAGGAATCTTATGAGACACTGGAAGCGCAAATACGGGAGATTATGAAAGATCGGCCCTATCGGATAGTGCTGAAGGACAATCGTAATCAGAGATTGGACGCAGCCTATTACGAGCTGCACTTTTCTCTGCGCGAGGCTGCAGCCACAGGGCACTTTGTGACAATGGCGGAAGAGATGCGCAGCCGCTGTGAAGATTTGCAGCTGACCGATGTGCGGGTCTACGTGGGAGAAGAAAACCTTTATCTTGATGCCCGAGACGGCGAGCATTATCTGTATGCTGTCATGCCGCGGCAGGATGCGGCGGTATTGAAACGGGGTGAGAAGGCTTGATAAAAGACGTTGGGATCGGGTTGGTGCTGGCTTGTTTGATCTTTTTGGGCATCCAAGGATACAATGTCATTCCGCTGCTTTTCCTGGGCGGCTTGTTATATTTCCTGTTCCTGACGGTCGGAAGCCAAGGGCTGCGCCGGCGACAACATACGGTTTTGCAGGCTTCGCAGGTGCCGACGGTATCCTTTGAGGACGTCGGCGGTCAGGAGAACTCCAAAAAAGAATTGGTGGAGGCACTGGATTTTGTGCGGGATCGGGATTCATTGCTGGCTTTGGGAATCAGGCCCTTAAAGGGCATTTTGCTTGTTGGTCCACCTGGTACCGGCAAGACGATGCTGGCCAAAGCAGCGGCCAGTTACACTGATTCTGTTTTCATAGCGACTTCTGGAAGTGAGTTCATTGAGGTCTACGCGGGGGTGGGGGCGCAACGGGTACGGGATGTGTTTCGCCAGGCGCGGGAAGAGGCGCGCAAGCGCGGGAAAAAAAGCGCCATCATTTTTATCGATGAGTTGGAGGTGTTGGGTGGCAAGCGCGGCAAGCATTCCTCGCACCTGGAATATGATCAGACCTTGAACCAGCTACTGGTAGAAATGGATGGCTTGACGGTCTCTGAGCATGAGGTGCTCGTATTGGTGGTGGGTGCGACAAACCGGGCTGATTTACTTGATGAGGCTTTGCTCCGGCCGGGACGCTTTGACCGGGTGGTGCGGGTGGAGTTGCCGGATAAGACAGCGCGCTACCAGATCATAACACTACATGTACGGAACAAGCCATTGGCGGAAGATGTTGATTTGCATGAGATCGCCAGACAAACATTCGGTTTCTCCGGTGCCCACCTCGAAAGCGTGGCTAACGAGGCTGCCATTTTAGCCCGCCGGGCAGGCAAGGGCGAGATTGGCCAGACAGAATTTATCGAGGCGATCGAAAAAGTCATGTTGGGCGAGCGGATCGACAGACAGCCCTCGCAAAGTGAATTGCGCCGGGTTGCCTTCCATGAAGGAGGGCATGCCTTGGTGGGCGAGGTATTGAAGCCCGGGTATGTGTCCAGTATCAACATTTCCCCGCGCGGCGCTACGCTTGGATATGTGCGCAACACACCGGCCGAGGATGTGTATTTGTATACTAAGGAAATGCTGGAGGATGAAATTTGTGTCGCCCTGGGAGGTGCCGTGGCGGAAGAGTTGATGTTTGGCAACCGCAGCACCGGGGCGGGGAATGATTTTCAAAATGCCCTTGGTTTGGCAAAACGGATTGTCTATGGCGGATTATCACCATTGGGCGTGATCGATGAGGAAACAGTGCCTGCGCAACAGGTGCATGACATGATCACCGCTGTGTTGCGCCGGGAGGAGGAACGGGCCCACAGGCTGCTGTGCCAATTCCGGGGCGTGTTGGAGATAGTGGCAAATCGACTGTTACATGATGAAATGTTGACCGGCGAGGAGTTGCGCTCCATGCTGCTAGAGCCCCAGCCACTTCCGTCAAGTGACTGGCAGGTTCGGCAGGGTCCTGCTTGACCAATGCAAACGGTGGTTAGCAAATAAAGACTGCACCTGGGATAAGACCTCCAGGGCAGTCTTTATTTTTCCTAAAACTACATGTTACAAACTATACGACACGTCTTACTCCTGGCACTTCATAGGTCCCGTTTAATACTTCAGCTTTGGGTTGATACATTCTGAGCAGTAAATTGAAATCGCCTTCCGGGGCCGGCAGCCAATTAGATCTGTGCTGTGTAGGGGGAGAATTTTGAATATAGATATCAATTGAGCCATTAGGATTGCGCTCAAGTCCCGGGGTGTAATCCGCAATGGCGTAGCGGTTATCCTCATTGGGCACTAAGAATAAATCCTGGTCATACATCGTTACTGACCAAAAAGCTTCTACGGGGGGCAGCTGATTTTCACCAAACCGCAAGATGTATTTGTATTGTCCGTTGAGCGGCTTGCCCTGGTCATCGGTAAAGGTTCTGGGACATGTGGCTTCTTCATCAACGTTTGCCCCCAGCCCCATATAAGCGATATAGGCTCGTTTGAGAAATTGGTCCCCGTAATTACCCAAGCCAGGATATGTCAGCCATCCATTACTGATCCGCGGGTTTAGCTTTTCTTGGCCATTTGAAATTATAGAAAAGGCATCTGTGACGGCTCGGTTTAGTCCGGCGATAGTCTCCGGATCTAATTTGCCGGCATCTAAGCCGTAGGTGAGATCAATGCCGATGTGGGCAAATTGTTTTTCAAAGGATTCATTCCCAGTAGTAGGATTCAGAATCATTAAGTCTGTCATAATCCTAAAGAAATCCATAGCACACAGGTCTTCCACTTTGTTGTCCAGAAGCAATTTATCAGCAGGTTTTATTACGTAAGGGTTCCTGTCTTCATCCAGCGCGGTCAGGGTGAATTGCTTTAGTATTCTCATTGCTTCTTTCCTATCATCCTCACCTTTGGCCAGAACGCGGCCTACAATCCAGGCAGTGTTTGTAGGGGATTGAATTGATTGGAATTCTGAAGGTAGAACGCCCTTCCAAGCCGGTCCCATGATGGCGAATTTCCCGGCGTGCGTTCCTGTAGCGCGCCGCCCTATATTAGCAAAGGTGTTCGAATATGCGTCCATTATTTGCATTACATAATATCTGCCATTAGTATCCGGGACATGGAGAACTACAGGTTGCCGTGAGAGATCAAGCCAGGCAATGCAATAAACAGTATCAACATTGGGAGTTACTACATCCTGGTACTCCGGTGTGATGTCTTCATGGAAAAACACATTGGATGCAGTAAGGGGTGGTTCAGCTGGCATGTCGATCAACGTTTGCACCTGCCTGGTTCTTTCCATTGTAACGAGCGGGTATCCGTATATATAGCTTTGGATGCCGAGGCTGTATGCGTAGTCTTCACGATATGAACTTGAAGAACCTTTCCTTTGCATAAGATCTACTCCTTTTTTGATATATAATGCGCGGAGGTTGACTGCCAGATGGGCAACATAACATATGACATATTATAAAAACCAAGAAAAAGGTGCCTGAATTGATAAGCGCCTGCATTGGCGATGGCGGCAGACACCAGAATAAGAAAAAAGGCAGCATCCTATGCCAGTATGTCTAAGAGCCTGCAACCACAAACCGGCCCTTTTGCAGGTGCCCTTGGCTTGTTTGTGGAAACAATCATCACCTACATCTGGGGAGGGGAATCATGCGCGGCGAGTTGATTTTTGTTGGGACCGAGCTGTTGCTCGGTGAGATTTTGAATACGAACGCGGTATTCCTGGCGCAGGAACTCGCTGCGCTCGGAGTCGATGTCCATCGGCAAACTACGGTCGGTGATAACCTGGAGCGGCTGGTGGAAGCCCTCCGGGAGGCTTTGCAAAGAGTGGACCTGGTAATAACGACGGGCGGCTTGGGCCCGACGGAAGACGATCTGACCCGGGAGGCGGTGGCCCTGATGTTGAATCGGGAGCTGGTAGTGGACCAGGATGCCATGGCCGCCCTGGAGGAGTTTTTTGCCCAACGTGGTTTGGGCATGCCGGAAGCCAATCGCAAGCAGGCGCTGCGGCCGAGCGGTGGAGTGTGTCTGGCCAACCCGGTCGGCACGGCGCCTGGGTTGTTTGTCCCACACGAAGGGAAGATTGTCATATCATTGCCGGGACCACCCCATGAGGTGCGGGCGGTTTGGAAGCAAGCGGTTGCACACTTGCGTCGGCACGGCTGCGGCAAACAAGTAATTGTTTCCCGTAGCCTGCGGTTGTGTGGGATTGGGGAGTCCGCTTTAGTGGAACGGATCAGCGATTTGTTAGCGGAGCAGACCAACCCCACATTGGCTCCGTTGGCTGCGCTGGGGGAAGTGCGTCTGCGCCTGACAGCCAAGGCCGATGACTCGGCAATGGCCCAGCGGTTATTGGAACCATTGGAACAAAAATTGCGCGCCCGCTTGGGCACCTTGATTTACGGAAGCGATGATGAAACGCTGGAGCAAGTCATACTGGATGAACTGCGCCGCCGGGGAGCGACACTGGCCAGCGTGGAGTCCTGCACGGGTGGTCGTTTGGCAGGACGGTTGACGGCAGTGCCGGGGGCTTCGGATGTTTTTGTCGGGGGCTTGGTATGTTATGCTAACCGGGCGAAAGAAACATTGGCCGGCGTTCCGGCAAACCTGATCAGGGCACATGGGGCTGTTAGCCCGCAGGTGGCGGTAGCTTTGGCGGAAGGCGGGCGGGTCCGGCTGGGGACGACGCTGGCGGTGGGCATCACCGGAGTGGCCGGACCGGGGGGCGGTAGCCCGGAAAAGCCGGTCGGATTAGTTCACATCGCGGTGGCTGGCCCAGCTGGTACAAAACAATGGCGACGTTGGTTCCCCGGTCAGCGCAACGAAGTTAGACAAAGAGCAGTGTGGGAAGCCCTTATGCTGTTGCGAAAATATATATTGGCGACCGAAGAGGGTGCCAGAGAAGTGAGCCCTGATCATGATCGGTCGTGATTTGTTACCCTCGGGGCTTTAGGATCTGGCCCGGGGTTTTTCTTGGCCACCGTTGGCATGGATTTATTGATGCGTTTGAACCGTCTGGGAGCTTTGCCACATTGATGGGGTGCGCTGGCCGGTAAATGGGCAGGAATAGGATACGGGATGGCGAAACAGGCAAAGAGGAGTAATAGGGGAGGACTCGGTTTGACGAAGCGGTTGTTCGTGGCCGTCACGGTAGATGATGATGTGCGCGACCTGGCCAGGCGTTGCCAAAGTGCTCTGACCGGTGTGGGGCCGGTGAGATGGGTGGCGCCGGAAGCGATGCATATCACCATTAAATTCTTGGGGGACACGGAGATCGGGCAATTACCAGAGTTGCTGGCTGTCCTGCAAGAGAGCGCCCTCGGGCAAAAAGAATTTGTGGCTGTGCTCGGTGGGGTGGGTGGTTTTCCAAACAGCTCCCGGGCCCGCACCCTGTGGTTAGGTGTGGGCGTTGGAGCTGCTGAATTGCGATTATTACAGCAACAAGTAGAAACCAATTTGGCGGCCAGGGGTTTCCCTCGCGACGAACGCCCATTTACACCCCATTTAACGATCGGCCGCAGCCGGGAACTGGTAAAGCTACCGGCCCTGCCGAATGAGTTGGCTCATGAGCGGGTATCATGCCCGGTGAAAGGAATGACTCTGTTTGAGAGCCGACTCGGGCGGGCAGGTCCCAATTATATTCCGCTTGCAACCGTCCACTGGATTGGCAGGTAGCGGGGCCTGTGGTATATTGGTTAAAAATGGTAATTTATATTGAGGCAGGTGAGAAGCCACTGGTTCGCAGAGTGGCGCCGTGATGTCTGAACGTGCAAAAGCTCTGGAGTTGGCCCTGGCCCAGATTGAGAGACAATTTGGGAAGGGCTCCATTATGAAGATGGGTGAGGCAAGTGCCTACCTGAATGTGGCTGTAATACCAACCGGGTCGCTTTCTTTGGATATCGCACTGGGAATCGGCGGAGTACCGCGCGGCCGGGTGGTGGAGGTGTATGGTCCGGAGGCGTCCGGCAAAACGACGGTCGCCCTGCACATTATCGCTGAAGCTCAACAGGCAGGGGGAGTGGCGGCGTTCATTGATGCCGAGCATGCTCTGGACCCATTGTATGCGCGCCGGTTGGGGGTGGATATTGACAACTTGCTCATCTCCCAGCCTGACACCGGCGAACAAGCCCTTGAGATCGCCGAAGCCCTGGTGCGCAGCGGTGCTGTGGATGTGATCGTGGTGGATTCTGTGGCGGCGCTCGTACCGAGAGCGGAGATAGAAGGGGAGATGGGGGATTCGCATGTGGGACTGCAGGCCCGTTTGATGTCGCAGGCCTTGCGGAAATTGACGGGTGCGATCAGTAAGTCGCAAACCACAGCGATATTCATTAACCAGATCCGGGAAAAAGTTGGAGTGATGTTCGGCAATCCGGAAGTTACGCCCGGGGGGCGGGCTTTGAAGTTTTATTCCTCAGTCAGGTTAGAGGTGCGCAAAATAGAGGCATTGAAGCAAGGGGCGGATATTATCGGTAGCCGCACCCGGGTGAAGATCGTCAAAAACAAGATGGCGCCACCGTTTAAACAGGCCGAGTTTGATATTCTGTATGGCCTAGGGATTTCCCGGGAGGGGGACATCCTGGACTTGGCGCAAAACTTTAAATTGCTCTCGAAAAGCGGAACCTGGTATTCCTATGGGGAAACCAGACTGGGCCAGGGGCGTGAGAATGCCCGGCAATTCTTAAAGGAGAACGCGGAAGTGGCAGCGGAAATAGAAAACAGGATCCGGGAAGCCTGTTCCTTGCCCCGGCTTGAGAGAAAAGCAGCGATCGAAGAAGCTAAATAATGGGGAATAGGGTTTTGAGCAAGGCCCTGCGCCTTTTGGCCAGGCGGCCCTATGCGAAAGCTGAATTGCGCAAACGTTTGCAGCAGGCGGGATATGATGAAGAGGCAATCAGTGCTGTCGTTAAGCATCTGAGCGAATGCCAATATCTCGATGACAGGGCGTTTGCTGAGTATTGGGTCACAAACAGGTTGCGTTTGAAATCGATGGGAAAAAGGCGTTTGCGCCAGGAACTGCGGGACAAAGGTGTGGCCGATGAGATTGTGGAGGCAGTGTTAAACAATTGTGCACCATTGCATGATGAACGAGATTTAGCCCTGGCTTTGGCGCGGCAACGCGCTCAGGGCAAAAGCCCGACCAAAAGAGAGTTGCGCCGCTTAAGCGGTTTTCTGTACCGGCGGGGATTTAGCGGCGCCGATGTGGATGCTGTCTTGAGGAAGCTCTATGCTGAACCAGATGGAAGCGGGAAGGCATTTCTTGACATTTCGGACAAGTAAGTTTAAAATTGGTTCTGAACTGTTGCGCTCGGCTCATGTTGATATTTTTCCGGCGCTTGGCGCCTTTTGATTGATAAAGACGACGGGTCTTAGGATATAGACAATAGGTATACTGGGATCTGCGTTTTCTTTTCAATTGCCGAAAAATATCTATTTCCAGTCTTAGGGACTGTTGGGCCGAGTGAGCGAGCTCGGCTTTTTGTGTTTGGTGAGGAGGTGACATAGGTGTCCGTAAGCATTTTTTGGGTTATTATTGCTGCCCTGGTGTCTTTGGTGCTTGGTTATGCGATTCGCAAATTTATCGCAGAAGCCAGGATTACTTCCGCAGAAGAGGCGGCGAAGCGCATATTGGCCCAGGCGGAAAAGGATGCAGAGGCCAAACGGCGCGAAGCAATTTTGGAAGCGAAGGAAGAAGTACACCGTTTGCGTGACGAATTGGACAAAGAGAGCCGTGAATGGCGCAACGAACAGCAATGGACAGAACGCCGCTTGCAACAGAAAGAGGAAAGCCTGGAACGGAAAGCGGAGGGTCTGGAAAAGCGGGAGAACAACCTGCAAAAACGAGAGGAAGATGTGCGACGTACCCATGAGCAACTCTCCGAGTTGATCAAACAGCAGACCGCCGAATTGGAGCGGATCTCCGGGCTGAGTAGTGAGGAAGCACGCAAACTTCTGTTAAGTCAAATTGAGGAAGAGATTAAGCATGAGGCCGCCATTTTGGTGCGGGAGATTGAAGCGCAGGCAAAAGAAGAAGGGGAAAAGCGGGCCCGCGATTTGATTTCCTTGGCGATCCAGCGTTGTGCAGCTGATCATGTAGCCGAGAGCACCGTCTCAGTCGTAGAACTGCCCGATGACGAGATGAAGGGCCGGATCATCGGGCGAGAAGGCCGTAATATCCGCGCCCTGGAAACGTTGACCGGCGTTGATCTGATCATTGATGACACCCCAGAAGCGGTCATTTTGTCGGCGTTTGATCCCATTCGCCGTGAGGTGGCCAGGGTGGCCTTGGAGCGGTTGGTGGCGGATGGCCGCATCCATCCTGCCCGCATTGAAGAAATGGTGGAGAAAGCGCAACGGGAAGTTGATAACCGGATTCGGGAAGCCGGTGAACAGGCCATGTTTGAAACCAATGTGCATGGACTGCATCCGGGTTTGGTGAAGTTGTTGGGCCGCTTGAGTTTCCGCACTAGTTATGGCCAGAATGTCTTGAAACACTCTATTGAAGTGGCTCACCTGGCCGGCGTTATGGCGGCTGAGCTGGATTTGGATGTGGCCGTGGCGAAACGGGCAGGCCTGCTGCATGATATTGGCAAGGCGGTGGACCACGAAGTCGAAGGTTCCCATGTCCAAATTGGGGTCGATTTATTGAAAAAATACCGGGAGCCGCAAGAGGTTATCGACGCGATGGAAGCCCACCACGGGGACGTAGAAGCAAAGTCGGTGGAGGCCGTGCTGGTAACAGCGGCCGATGCGCTATCGGCAGCCCGGCCCGGCGCCCGGCGGGAGACCTTGGAATCATATATCAAACGACTTCAAAAACTGGAAGAAATCGCGGATTCTTTTGCAGGAGTGGAAAAGGCTTTTGCCATCCAAGCGGGGCGGGAGATCCGCATTATGGTGCGACCTGATAAAATCGACGATTTGGCTGCCACTCGCATTGCGCGCGATATTGCCAAGAAAGTGGAAAGCGAATTAGAATACCCCGGTCAAATCAAGGTGACAGTAATCAGAGAGACCAGGGCGGTGGAGTACGCTCGCTAACTGGGAACAGCAACTACACGGTGAAGGGGGGGCCTGGGTCTCTCCTTTATCCCATGCGGGTGTGGCAGGATTTGCTTGGGCGGGAAGCGAATGTTGCGGTGAGTCCGCAAAAAGGCGGTGAGTAATAATGGTTCTTCGGCAAAGGAAAAACCATGGGGTATCCTGTGGAGTGGACTTGTTGGTGTCCATGTTGGTCAGGTACCCGGAATTAGCCACAGTAGGTTTTGAACCAAGTCAACAGAGTCTTTGTTTTACTTTCTTGCTCACCGGTGGCTTGGAGGACAAAGAGTTCGCGCGTGCCCGTGAAAGTATCAACGCCAGTTTACAGGTTTACCATCAACTAGTGGGAAACGAGCAAGTGGAAGTTGATTTATCCGCTCTCCCGTTTGGCGGTTTGCTGGTTTTTGAGATGAGGCGAGATGTGGATAGTCTTTGCCAGGAGGAAGTTTCGCTCTTGGTCGAGCTGGTCCGGGGACATTTCGGAGAAAGACTGATTGTGGAAGACAGTGGCGGTTACGGCGAAGATGAAATGATTCTGCAAGAAGAACTGATTGAAGAAATGTTGGCGGATTTACGCGACTCAGGCCAAGAAAAAGATTTGATTGCGATCAGGGAAGAAGGCCGTGTTATGGTGTTCAACAAATAGATGCAGGAACCCAGGGGGGTTTTACTGTGCGGATTTTGTTCGTGGGCGATGTAGTTGGCCAGCCTGGTCGCAAAGCGCTGGCAGAGCAACTGCCAAAACTCCGTTCACAGTATCGGTTTAATATTTGCGTGGTGAATGCTGAGAATGCGGCCGGTGGGATCGGACTGACGCGCAAAGTGGCTGAGGAGCTGTTTGCGCTGGGCGCTGATGTCTTGACAATGGGCAATCACGTTTGGGATAAGAAGGAGATCTTTGATTTTATAGATACGGAGGAACGGATAGTGCGCCCCCTGAATTACCCTGGGCCTTGCCCAGGGCGCGGCTGTGGGGCGTTTCCAGTCCCCGGAACTAGTGCCATGCTGGGTGTGGTGAATTTGTCCGGGCGGGTGTTTTCGCCCACACATTTTGATTGTCCGTTCCGAGCCGCCGAACAGGCGGTGGAAGAATTGCAAGACTGCCATGGCATTCTGATTGATATTCACGGAGAAGCCACTTCGGAGAAGATGGCCCTGGGATGGTATTTGGACGGGCGAGTGAGCGCTGTAGTTGGTACTCATACCCATGTACAGACAGCGGATAACCGGGTCTTGCCTGGGGGAACCGCCTTCATCAGCGATGTTGGTATGACAGGGCCGCTTGATTCGGTGATTGGAATCAGGAAAGAACTTGTTTTGGAGCGTTTTTTGACCCAACGGCCCGTCAAGTTCGAGCTTGCCAAGGGTCGTACTTGTTTAAGCGCAGTGTTGATAGAGGTTAATATGGAAACCCGGCTGGCCCACAGTATAGAACGAATTTTGTTGAAATAAAGGAGAAAGTTGTGCTTGTTTTCTGAAAACTCCGTCTTGTCAAAAAGGGTATCCAGTGATAACATAGAAATTACCAGGGGGCAGAATTCCTACCCATAGAGGAGGTCGCAGTTGTGGAAGTGTTGAAAGTATCGTCAAAGTCTAGCCCTAATGCTGTTGCTGGAGCCCTGGCAGGGGTGTTAAGGGAGCAAGGTTCGGCGGAAATGCAGGCAATCGGTGCCGGAGCATTAAACTAGGCAGTAAAGGCTGTCGCTATCGCGCGTGGTTTTGTTGCACCGAGTGGGATTGATTTGATTTGTATCCCGGCTTTCACGGACATAATGATCGATGGAGAAGAAAGAACTGCCATCAAACTGATTGTTGAACCGCGCTAAAAAGGAAGTTTGACCTGTGAAAAGGCCTGGCCCTTGAGAGGCGGGCTTTTTGCTGTGTTAACGGGGTGATTATGTGATCATTGACTGCCATAATGATAGCCTGACTGCCTTTCGGGCCGGACGGGAGGTGCGTGGGCCAGGATCCTGCGGTCACCTAGATTTGGCCAGGCTGCGCGCGGGCAGAGTTGATTTGGCCTTTTTTGCTTGCTTTGTGGAACCGGCATCCCAGATTGTAGCCACCCATCGCACTTTGGCATTGATCGATACCTTTTGGCAAATGGTGGAGGAAAATCCAACCCTTGTTTTTCCGGTCATGGGTAAGCAGGACTTAAAACTATTGGGGCATGGCCGCACAGGCTGTTTGCTTAGCATGGAAGGTGGGGAAGGCCTGGGAGGGGATGTAGGTCTGTTGCGTTGTTTTTTCAGACTGGGCGTGCGGGCAATCACCCTCACCTGGAATAATCGCAATTTGTTGGGGGACGGAGTTGGCGAACAGGGGACAAGAAGTCGTTTGACCAATTTCGGAGTGGCCGTTATCGAACAGATGAACGAATTGGGAATGGTGGTTGATTTGGCTCACCTTTCTGAACGTTGTTTCTATCATGTTCTGGAGTGTAGCACTGCTCCAGTGTTAGTCAGCCATAGCAATGCGCGGGCGCTGTGTGACCACCCGCGCAACCTGTCCGATGAACAGATCTGTGCTGTTGGTGAGCGAGGCGGTTTGGTAGCGGTGACGTTCGTGAGTCCTTTTCTGGTGAAAGGGAGAGCAGCCCAAGTGCATGACGTTGTAGACCACATAGAACACATTGCCGCTTTGATTGGCGTTGACGGAGTGGCCATAGGTTCGGATTTTGATGGCACCGATGAATTGGCAGCGGAATTATACGATGTGGCGCAAATGCCCCGTTTGCGCAGGGAACTTGGCAAAAGGTTCTCGGCGCTGGAAGTGGAGAAAATCATGGGCGGTAATGTACTTAGGTTATTGCAACAGGTTTTGCCGTGATGTGGCATAATAGTCTGAGACAAGTTGATGGGAGAGGGTCGGGGTTTTGGCAGGGGATCTGCACATTCACACAACGGCATCTGATGGCACGTTTTCCCCGGCGGAGGTAGTGGCCTGGGCTACTCGGTTACGTCTTTCTACTATTGGCATCACCGATCATGATTCTGTCCAGGGGGTAGAGTTGGCCAAACAGACGGCCACTGGTACGGGTATATCCGTGCTAGGCGGAGTTGAAATAAACACTAGCATCGGGGATTGCGAAGTGCATGTGCTTGGCTATGGGATGGGATCCGGGTCTCCCCTGAACAAATTGTTGGCCAGGATCCGGTCCGCCCGTCGTCACCGGGTGGAGGAGATGGTGGCTAAATTGCAGGCCGCCGGTTTTCGGGTAGAACTGAACCGGGTCATACAACTCGCGGCCGGTGGCACACTGGGGAGACCCCATGTGGCTCGGGCGCTCATGGAGCAGGGTTATGTGAGATCGATAGCCGAGGCCTTTCGCACCCTGTTGGGTTACGGATGCCTGGCCTATGTCCCGCGCTATAAAGTGACGCCCCACCAGGCTGTGGAGGAAATCCTGGCAGCACGTGGGGTACCGGTGTTGGCTCACCCGGGAGTATTGCGCGGTCGCGGTGCTAACATTGCAAATCTGTTGCCCTCTTTGGTGGAAAGGGGCTTAATGGGGTTAGAAGTGTATCACAGCGAACACACCGGAGAAGATGTGCGCAGGCTCTTAAACGCTTGCAAGAGGTATGGTCTGTTAATAACTGGGGGATCTGACTGCCATGGCAGCAGTCCGGCACAGCCGGCGCTACTTGGCAGAGTGCGGGTACCAGACCGGGCGATTACTGCTTTGCGGGAAGCCTGCCTGGGCGAGGAGAAGTTTGGTAATGTGCATAGACCGGCCGTAGATGGGCATAATATCTTGTAACTATAACCTGCCCGTGGCAAAATGTGGCTAGGATGGAACGTAGGAGGGCGGACCGATGGGATTTGATGCTGAAAAGATGAACGCCTTGCGGGAAAGGGTCCGTCACCTGGAAAGCACAGTGGCCAGACTGCGTTTAAGTAGACGCGTTTTAATTAATCTCTTGATGCGGCAAGAAAAGGAACGGCAGATAGACATCGGAGAATTACGCAGTGAAAGGGATCGGTTGCGTATGGAAAAGGCTCGGATAGCCCGCGCCCTTTGGGAGCGCAATCGCGAGATTTGCTGGCTGCGCCAGAGTCGGGCGGAGCCAGAGCTGAGCGTTACGAGCGTTCCTGGTCGGGTTTATCGAATCCACGATCTTCAGGCTCAAAAGCTTGCGGAAGCCAAAGATTTGACCACCAACCGCGCACCGGGGTGATTTCCAAGGCGGTTTCCCAAGCTTCCGGTTGCACAGGCGCTTCAAATGCCTCTGGAATACGACCCTGGGGATCCTTCCGATAGCTTCTTTGGCCTTTTTTGAAATGATATTTGCCTTTGCCCGGTCGGAAGCTGCTGCGGCCGGTGGACCTTGTGTCCTGATTAGACATTTGGTCATCTGCCTCCCCTTGTGCCGGGCGGACAATTGGCGCCCGGTTCCTCGTGGGGCTATTCTCCCCGCTATTGGGCCCCCAATATACTGGAATGTCCCGCCTACGGACCAGATGCCCCGGCGACTGCGCAAAACACTGTAATCAGAAAGATAAGAGCCCAGAAAAAGATTGACCCGCGCTGACCTGCCATGATGCCACCTCCCATTAATTCAAAAGCAGGCGTGCCCCAAAGGCTAACAAAACCACACCAAACAGCTTTATGAGCGTGAATTGGACTTCCCGTAACCCGAACAAACCGAAGTGATCAATCACAGCGGCTGTGCCTACCTGACCAACGATGATGGCGGTAGTGGCCGTGGCCACACCGAGTTTCGGGATGGTGACGATCACTCCGTAGGTGATCAAAACAGCGATCAAACCGCCCAAGTAGGCGTACCAAGGGGCGCACAGCAAACGGCTCAAACCACCGTCTCTTGTTGGAGGCCAAAACAGTAATGTTAACAATACTGTGGCGGTAGCTAGGGCGTGTACGATTAACATTGATACCCAAATCCCCGTGCATTTGCCCAGGATTGCGTTCAGTGAACCCTGCACCGCCATAGCTAAACCGGCTGTGGCGGCTAATAATAATGCTAGGATGTGCGTCGAAAGAGACAATGATGGCACCTCTGTTTCGCAAAGTAGCTGCCCGTTGCTAGTGTGTTAAGACAGGCAGATTTTATTCGCTGGCGGATGCTTGGACGGTTTCCTAGATTTAAGTTAAAATGTGGAATAGAGAGGGGCGGTCTGATGACAACACAGCACAATGGTTATTACCTGATCGAGACATACGGCTGCCAGATGAACGAGCGGGATTCTGAAGTCATTGCTGGATTGCTGGAAACCGCCGGTTACCAGGCAGTGCCAGCTGGGCAAGACCCGGACTTGGTAGTCATCAACACCTGCAGTGTGCGGGATAGTGCGGAAAAAAAGATTTATGGGCGCATTGGGCAATGGAAAGACCTGCGCCGGCGCAAACCATCGGCCGTGGTGGCGGTGGGCGGGTGTATGGCACAAGCCCCGGGGACAGTGGAATTCATGCAAAAAAAATACCCGCATGTGGAATTGGTGTTTGGTACCCACAACTTGCACCGATTACCGGAATTTTTGCAGCAGTTACAGGAAACAGGTATGCCGGTCTATGAAGTGGCCAATGAGGAACATCAGGTGCACGAAGGTTTGCCCAGTGCCAGGGAGAATCACATCAAAGCATGGGTGAATGTGACACTGGGCTGCAACAACTTTTGTACATATTGCATCGTACCGTATGTGCGGGGGAGGGAGCGGAGCCGGAATCCGGCGGCGATCGCGGCGGAAGTTGAGGAGTTGGTTGCGGCTGGTTACAAAGAAGTTACCCTGTTAGGGCAAAACGTGAACAGTTATGGGAAAGACCTGCCGGAGGACTTTGGCTTTGCTGAGCTTTTGCAATTGATTAACCGGATTGCCGGTTTAGAGCGGATCCGCTTTACAACATCGCACCCGCGGGATTTCACCCGATCTTTAATTGAGACGTGCGCTGGTTGCGAAAAAGTCTGTGAGCATTTCCACCTGCCGCTGCAGGCAGGCAGTAACCGCATTTTGAAACTCATGAACCGGGGCTATAGCAGGGAGGAATATTTTCGGTTGGTGGATCAAGTGCGGGAGTTGGTTCCGGGGGCGGCGATCACAACTGATTTGATAGTGGGCTTTCCGGGTGAAACGGAGGCAGATTTCCAGGACACGTTGGCGGCGGTGGAGTACGTGCGGTTCGACAACGCCTTTACATTCATGTATAGTCCGCGGCAGGGCACAAAAGCGGCCGAAATGCCGGATCAATTGCCGCGCAGTGTAAAAAGGGAAAGATTAGAGCGGCTGATGAAATTACAATATGGAATAAGCCGCGCTGAGAACGAAAAATTGGTCGGACAGCGCGTGCAGGTGCTGGTGGAAGGGGAAAGCAAAAAAGATCCGACCCGTTTCAGTGGCCGCACCCGCACGAATAAGTTGGTGGTTTTCCCAGGCGAGCCGGCGGATGTGGGACAGCTTCGGATGGTGGAGATCAAACGAGCCAAGACTTGGACCTTGCATGGCGAGAAGGTGGAGGGATGCAGTTGACCCGCAACACTCCTATGATGCAGCAATATGCCGAGATCAAACGGCAATACCAGGACGCGATTGTCTTTTTCCACCTGGGCGATTTTTACGAAATGTTTTTTGAAGATGCGTTGGTGGCGGCGCGGGAGTTGGAAATTACTTTGACATCTCGTGACAGCGAAAAGAAGATCCCAATGGCGGGCGTGCCGTGCCATGCAGCCGACAATTATATTGCGCAATTGCTTAAAAAGGGCTACAAAGTGGCGATTTGTGAACAAGTGGAGGATCCGCGCCAGGCGAAAGGGATTGTCAGACGGGCGGTCACGCGCGTAGTGACACCTGGGACATTGGTTGAAGAGGGATTGCTGGACGCTGAACAGTCCAATTATCTTTGTGTGTTGGCGGTGGAAGGTAACCGTCTTGGTTTAGCGAGTGTGGACTGCTCAACCGGGGAGTTCATGGTCACTGAGTTTGACCGCAGCGCCGCCGGACATCTGTTAAGGG